>SKLX01000180.1 GCA_007121375.1 Bacillota bacterium
CAATCATGCTATCTACCAAAGAAAAAACCGCCTGGGAAGAAGTTTCTTCCACCACTTCCAGGGCATTTTCCCTTAATCCAATCACAGAACCATTTTTAATAGAAAGTTCATTATAGGTTGAATCCCTGACAGCAAAAGTAATCTGCCCGGTTTTTACCTGGCTTAAGCTCTCTTCCATTTCCCGAGCCATTTTTTTCAAATCTTTTTCCAGGGGATTAAATCTCATCAGGGCACTTATGCCCTGGGGAACTGTTTTACTTGGAACCACTTCTACCTCCTGGTAGCTTAAATGCCTGGTTTGCTCTGCGGCCAATATAATATTTTTGTTATTGGGAAGTAAAATCACCTTTGGAGCTTTTATTTTTTCCAGGGCTTTTAAAAAGTCATCGGTGCAGGGATTCATGGTTTGTCCACCTTCTATAACTTGAGAAACCCCTAAACTGTAAAAAACCTCGGTAATACCCTCGCCAGGTGAGACAGCAATTACCTGTATTTCTTGAAGCTTATCTTTTCCATTTGAACTACTTGAAATATTCTCCTTAATAAAACTATCTTCTTCTTCTTCTCCTTGACTTAAACCAGCAGTTTCCTGCTGCTCCTCCATATTATCAATTTTAACCTGGCTTAAATCTCCCTGGGCCAGGCAGATTTCCAGCACTTTCCCGGGATTATTACTGTGAATATGAACTTTAAGCATACTGCCATTACCAACCACCAGAAGAGAATCTCCTGTATTATTTAACTTCCTTTTTAATTCTTCTGAGTCCAGGTTTTTACCTTTAAGAATAAACTCGGTACAGTACTTATAGCTTAACTTCTGGAAAGAAGAAGAGTCAGGCCCTTTATTTCCTTTTACTGCTATCTTTTTTCCCTTTTCCCCTTCACCCTCTTTTTTTTCAACTACCTCTGCTAATTCAAATTTATCCCCTTTTAAGGCCCTTACAAAGCCTTCATAAATGACACACAACCCCTTTCCTCCTGCATCAACCACTCCCGATTCCTTTAAGACAGGAAGTAACTCGGGAGTTTTTTCCAGGGCCTTTTTTGCCTGTTCATTTAAATTTTCTAAAAAATAAATAAAATCCCTTTCCCCTTCCTGTATCACCTTTTCAGCCCCTTCCCGGGCCACAGTCAGCATTGTTCCTTCCACAGGCTTCATTACTGCCTTGTAAGCTGTCCTGACGCCTTCCTGTAAGGCAGAAGCAAAGCTCTCCACGTCAACTTCTTTTTTCCCCGCCAGTCCCTGGGAAAAGCCCCTGAAAAGCTGGGACAGTATTACTCCTGAATTTCCCCTGGCTCCCACCAGGGAGCTGTTTGCCACACAACTGGCTACTTCATCAATCCTATCTCCATCTAAATCCTTTAACTGCTCCACCGCATAACTAAGGGTTAAAAACATGTTAGTTCCTGTATCACCATCAGGAACAGGGAAAACATTAAGGGCATTAATTATTTCCTTTTCCTCCCTTAAAAGAAAAGCCCCTCCATAAAACATCTCCTTTAGCATGTCGCCCTTCAATATATCCAGCCCCATAGAAACCCTCCTATACTACTTTAACCCCTTGAACATTTATATTAACCTGCTCTATTCTCAGTCCTGTTTTACTTTCTACTGCATACTTAACTTTTTCCATAACATTATGAGCCACCTGGTTTATCCTTGTTCCATAACCAACCACTATATAAAGATTAATTATCAGGTTGTCTCCTGCAATATCAACTTCTACTCCCTTACTTAAGTTTTCCATTTTTAAAAGTTCTGATATACCATCGCTTATTTTCCAGGAGGCCATACCCACAATTCCATAACACTCCACTGCAGCCATTCCTGCTATTAGGGCTATTTTACTGTAATAGTATTAATTGTTATTCAATATATTATTAAAAAAATCCTGCTCCTTTACTGATTTTAGTTGCATGAATGAGCTCCATATGTTAGAATTACTTTGTCAATGGTAAAGGAAGGGGGTGCCTGTCAATGGCCAGGAAATGTGTCGTTTGCGGAAAAGGAGTTCAAACAGGACATAAGGTTAGTCATTCCAACATAAAAACAAAAAGAACCTGGGTTCCCAACATTCAAAAGGTAAAGGTTATGGTAAAGGGTTCACCTAAGAAAGTGTATGTATGCACTCGCTGCCTTAAGGGACATAAGGTCCAGCGTGCTATATAGTAATAAAAAAAGCGCACCGCGCTTTTTTTATTTGCAAAAAACACCTAATATACTTTTCACCACATTGCCCAATATTTTTGGTAGTTTGAAAGTATAAAACTTCATTAAATATACCCTCCTTCCCTTTTCCTTTTATTTATTATTTAACCTTAACAGATATCCATCTGATATAAATTCCACCCCAGCCAGATCAACAAAAAACCTATTACCATAAACCAGATATAACCCGGCAAGATCTTAACCACCAGGCTTATTCCTGACGCAGCCAGTAACAGCCCAAGTATTTTTCTGGTGACCCCTTTAGTTATGCGTTTCCACCTCAACATAACCACCCCCGGTTACTGGAAATATCTCAATTCATTATATTCAAAAAACAAATTTACGTGCAAAAGAAAAACCCGACCTGGGGCCGGGTTTTTTCCATCATTTCTATTTTTAAATTAATATCCGTCGGGATGTGGATCGGGTAAGTTGCCGTGACATTCGGTGCAGGTTTCTTTACCCCGGGTATCTGCAAACCCTTCTCCACCGTGACATGCCATACACTCACCAACCACAGCCGCGGGACTGTGGGCTGCTTCAAAGGCATTATCTGCATAGGCATTGAGCATTTCTACCGTAAACTTAGCCACATCAGCACTGGCACCCCCGCAGCGGTCACTCCGCTCAGGGCCATCCTGTCTATATCCTGTTTCGGCCAACCACTTTGTAACCTGTACATGACATAAGGTTGAATCACCAGCAACTTTGGCATAATCCTCCCCATGGGGCTGATACTCGGGGAAGGGATGAGCAATAAACCAGGCAAAAAGCTCGTCCACCAGCTGCATGGCGGTATCTGTATCCACTACCAGGCCTATGGCAGCCATAGCCGGGGGTAAGGTTCCACAAATGGAAGACCATCCCGCTCCTCCGCCCCGGGCTGTCCAAAACATTTCCGTGGGAAGCTGATCAAAGGGATAACCTACTTCTTCTTTCAACTGGCCGATGATCCCATCGGCAACTGCAGTGCCTCAACCGTTACCATCTTTATAAGAGTTATAGGCTATTTCTTCCGCTTTATCAGGATCTAATTTCACATAATTAAATGGAAATGAAGGTGCTCCTACATCGTTATTATTGTTAGTAGGAGTAGCGACTTCCTCTTCACATCCACCCAGCATGGTCAGTCCCCCTAAAAGGGTAACACCGGCTAAGGAAGCTCCTGCTCCCTTTAAAAACTGCTGCCTGGTTAATAATCTTTTCTTTTCTTCACTCATTTACTCTTTCACCTCCGAATTTTAACTGCTGTAAATCCTTCTACATTTCCTGCCCGCAAAACTTCTTTTGTGAAAGTTATCTCATGTCCTGCCGGCATTCACCACCCCCTCTTTGATACCACTAAACACATTTCAATTAATAAATGGCTTGTCATTGGTTTGATCAATCACAAAATCATAAAGCCATTTATTTAATCGATATATTATCTTTGTTTTA
>SKLX01000011.1 GCA_007121375.1 Bacillota bacterium
AGGGACACTGCTATCAGGTAAAGGGTAGCAATTATGGAGGAAAGTATTCCCCCTTCCCTTCCCATATTCCTGGGTAACTGGAGAATAAAATCCAGGCTCAGGAGAGGCAGCCCGTGGCTTAAGAGATTTCCAATTATGGCAGCCAGGACAAAGAAGGATAAAATTGCCATAATCCAGATAAAGGCATGGCAGATCTTTTCTTCTAATTTGGGACACATCAGGCATCACCTTCCTTTTTGAGGCGGAAATTTACCAGCAGGTTAAGAACCATAATAAAGATAAACAGGACCGCACCGGTGGCAAAGAGGGCCTCCTGGTGTTCTCCATGGGCATATCCTATTTCTATAACTATATTTCCCGTAAGGGTTCTAACGGGATCCAGGATAGAGCCGGGCAGGGAGGCCACATTCCCTGTAACCATTATAATGGCCATAGTTTCTCCGATAGCCCTTCCCATTCCCAGAACTATTCCCGTGATGACTCCCGGCCGGGCACAAGGTAAGAGCACATGTTTTACCGTCTGCCAGCGGGTAGCCCCCAGGGCCAGAGATCCCTCCTTGTATTCCCTGGGAATAGAAATAATTGAATCTTCGGAAATGTTAATAATTGTTGGCAGGATCATAATAGCCAGAATTATGGAACCAGCCAGGGCACTAAATCCACTGCCCCCGAAATAACCCCTTAATAATGGGACCAAAATTATAAGGCCCCAAAAGCCGTACACCACCGATGGTATTCCTGCCAGGAGCTGGATAGCCGGACGGAAAATCCGGGTAACAAATCTTGGGGCGAACTCAGCCAAAAAGATAGCCCCTCCTAACCCCAGGGGAATAGCAATTATTAGGGCTCCCAGGGTTACCATTATGGACCCCATGATCATGGGTAAAATACCAAAAACCCCCTGTAATGGAGCCCACTGGCTGTTAAATATAAAATTCCCTATTCCTGTTCTAAAAATTAGAGGTAATCCACTGTAAAAAACAAAAAAGGTTATTATGAATACTGCCAGGATGGAAAAAGCCCCACACAAGAAAAGGACTTTTTCTACCATATTTTCATAGGCCTTCCGGTTAAATAACTTACCCTGGCCCCGTAAGCTGGCTGCACCCCTTTTATAATGCAGGCTAATATCAGATAATAAATTATTCATAGACATCACCTCCACCCCTTTACCCCAGGGATAAATAATAACTGAGTAAGATAACCGGGGAAACACCCCAGGTGCTCCCCCGAAGTCATCATAAACAACCATTAATGCTAGTTAACGCTTATCAGGCCGGCCTCTTCTATTACCTTCTGGGCAGAAGGACCTAAAACAAAATCCAGGAAAGCTGCAGCGAGTCCCGAGGGCTCTCCTTTAGTTACATAAATAAAGGGTCTGGCAACCTGGTAAGTCCCATCAGCAATATTTTCTCTGGTTGGCTCTGCCCCTTTAACCTGCAAAGCCTTTACCTTCTCGTCCAAGGAAGCCAGGGAAATGTAGCCCAGTGCATTTTCATCCCCGGCTACTGTTGAAGCTACCGCTCCGGTGGAGTTTTGCACAATAACTCCACTGCTAATATCCTCATCGCCCATAACTATTTCTTCAAAGGCTCCCCGGGTACCGGAACCCTCCTCCCGGGTAACGGCGGTAATGGGCTCCCTTGAACCGCCAACTTCACTCCAGCTGGTTATATTTCCTGCATAGATATCTTTAATTTGCTCCAAAGACAAATCCGAAACCTCACTGGAAGGGTGCACCACCAGGACGATACCGTCCTGGGCTATAATGTATTCCTGGAGGTGTTTTTCATCTTCTTTCAGGTCCCGGGAAGAAGCACCAATTTCTGCTGCCCCATCATCGGCAGCTTTAATCCCGGTGGTAGAACCGCCCCCCTGCACATAGATATTTGTCCCGGGATGATCATCCATAAATGCCTCAGCCAACAAGTCTGACACAGGCTGCACAGAAGTGGATCCCACCACAGTAATGGAACCCGTTAATTCTGTTTCTCCCGGTACAGTGTCCCCATCCCCTTCACCAACAGCTCCATTACCACAACCGGAAAGGGTAAAAACAAAAAGACTTAAAAGGGCTAAGCATACAAAAACCTTCATATTCCTTTGAAAATACATAGCCTACCTGACCTCCCTTAGTTTTTTAATCATTATTTAATCACCGGTAGCTACCGACATAAATATAACATCCCTCTATTAACCCCATTTCTAGACTATGTAAATTTATTGTAAAGAAATGTTTAGCTGGGGTAAGCTTTAAACAACCATGAAGGTTTTTTAGGTTTTGTGTGGAACTTTAAAAACATATAGCAAGGGAAAACAGTATTTACCTTTTCTTAAGGAGGGAAATCCTGTATGAGTCAAAAAGTCCTGGTAGTAGATGACGAAGAATCAATTTTAACCTTAATTAAATTCCACCTGGAAAAGGCAGGCCTTACTGTCATTACGGCTGAAGAGGGAAAAAAAGCTTTGGAAATAGTAAAAGAAGAAAAACCTGACTTAATAGTATTAGATATCATGCTTCCCGGTATGGATGGAATCGAAATATGTAAAAGTCTGAGAAAGGAAGATTATCATACCCCCATCCTGATGCTTACGGCCAAGGATGAAGAGATAGATAAAATAATTGGCCTGGAAGTAGGGGCCGATGATTATATGACCAAGCCCTTCAGTGTTAGAGAATTGATGGCCCGGGTAAAGGCTATGCTGCGCCGTTCCCTTCAATACCTGGATATAGAGAGGGAAAAAGAAAGGATTACCCTTCATGACCTGGTAATTTTCCCTCAAAAGTATGAAGCATTTTTAAAGGGGAAACAGATTTACTTAACTCCCAAGGAATTTGAACTACTGGAACTGATGGTAAAAAATAAAGGAAAAGTCCTGGACCGCAATTTACTCTTAAACAGAATTTGGGGCTATAATTATTACGGAGATACCCGCATAGTAGACGTTCATATCAGCAATTTAAGGGAAAAGATAGAAGATAATTCGGCAAAACCCGAATACATTAAAACGGTAAGGGGTGTGGGTTACAAGTTCAGGGAGTAGTCCGAAGGCAGAAACAGGCACTAATGGAGGGTAAGAGTTCAACGAAGGAAAGTTGAGGATATATGATGAAAACAATTCGTGGTAAGTTAATGATGACTTACCTGGCCCTGATAATTTTTATCATATTGATCCTGGGGATATTCCTTTTAAGCTTTG
Organism: Bacillota bacterium; assembly: GCA_007121375.1. GTDB lineage: Bacteria > Bacillota > Dethiobacteria > SKNC01 > SKNC01 > SKLX01. The sequence goes on from SKLX01000011.1 coordinate 3,202, forward strand.
TAAGAAGCAGCTACATGGATAACCTCCAGGATAAACTTCACAGCCAGGCTCTTCTAATTGCCTCTATGAAGGCTGAACTTTTTTATGAACCGGAAAAGGAAGGGATGGAAGCCCTGGCCCGGGAATTTTCCCGGGAGGTCGGCCCCCGGATCACCCTGATTGACATTGAGGGGGAAGTCCTGGGGGATTCGGAAGAAGATGCCGAAACCATGGAAAATCACCGGCACCGGCCTGAAATAGTAAGGGCTTATGAAGAGGGGATGGGAGTCAGCACCCGTTTTAGCAGAACTTTGAATACGGATATGCTCTACGTGGCAGTACCTGTCCAGGAGGAAAAAGCAGTAGGCTTTGTAAGGGTAGCCCTACCCCTGACGGAAGTTAATTATGCTGTGAGGCAGATATGGTCCATGATTATCGGCGCCATCCTG
>SKLX01000147.1 GCA_007121375.1 Bacillota bacterium
CCTCTCCCCTGATAGTGCCATCCAGTACATTGAAGCCATATTTTAAAAGGCTGGCAGACAGTATTACCACCACATACTGAAGGGTATAGTCATATATTTGACCTGTAGCACCCATAAAAGAAACTAAATAGGGAGCTAAAACTATTCCCCCTCCTGTAAAAATAACACCTGCTATCAATGCCAGCAAAATAGCATTTTTTGCTCCTTTTTGAGTTTCTTCAATATTTCCCGCCCCAATGGTCCTGGCTATCAGGGAACTGGTCCCAATGCTTAACCCAATAGCCAGGGCTATGAGAAAAATAAAAAAAGGAAAGGTAAGGCTCATGGCTGCTATGGCTTCCCTTCCTAACCTGGAAACAAAATAGGTGTCTATGAATTTAAAAGCCGTCTGACAGGTCATGGCAATGATAATGGGGTAGGATAGGTTCATCAAGGTAGAAAGAACTTTCCCCGTCAATATTGTCTTTTTATTATCTTCAACCTGGCTCATATTTTTAACCTCAGTTCAATTTCTATTATAATAAAAAAGAAAGCCTTCTTCCAGAGAGAAGGCGGATTCTTCATATATTAATTTCCGGCTCCCACTATTTCCAATTCTTTCTGAAGAGGTGGAGTATCAAATAAAAGGGCACGGTTTTTCAGGATAGGACAACTTATTTAGGACAACTTATTTAGTTAAAAAAACTTAAATTGACAAGTTATATGGTGTATAATAAACTTTTTATAATATTTACAATTATCAAAAAGATCGAAAGGAGCAAAATTATGGAAGACGAAAGCAAATGCCCGGTAACGGGAAAACCTAAAACCCCCACTGCAATTGGAGGCCCTTCCATCAGGGATTGGTGGCCTCACCAGTTAAACCTCAAGATTCTTCATCAGAATTCAGAATTAAGTAATCCTTTAGGTAAAGACTTTAACTATGCTGAAGAATTTAAAAAACTAGATTTAGAGGCCGTGAAAAAGGACTTATATGACTTGATGACCGATTCCCAGGATTGGTGGCCTGCCGATTATGGTCATTACGGGGGTCTTTTCATCCGGATGGCCTGGCACAGCGCAGGTACATACCGCAAAGGTGACGGCCGCGGGGGCGGAGGGACAGGATCCCAGCGCCTGGCACCCCTAAACAGCTGGCCAGACAATGTCAGCCTGGACAAAGCACGCCGTTTGTTGTGGCCCATCAAGCAAAAATATGGCAATAAAATTTCCTGGGCAGACCTTATAATCCTGGCCGGTAATTGCGCTTACGAATCTATGGGATTCAAAACCTTCGGTTTTGCTGGCGGACGGGAAGATGTGTGGGAGCCGGAAGAGGACACTTACTGGGGCCCCGAGAGCGAGTGGCTTGGCGACGAACGCTATTCCGGAGAACGGGAGCTGGACAATCCACTAGCTGCCGTGCAGATGGGTCTCATTTATGTAAACCCAGAAGGCCCCAACGGTGAGCCTAATGCTATGGCTTCAGCCTATGATATTAGAGATGTCTTTGATCGTATGGCCATGGACGACGAAGAAACGGTGGCACTAATTGCCGGAGGCCACACCGTAGGGAAATGTCACGGTGCCGCCCCGGATTCCTATTTGGGTCCTGAGCCCGAAGCTGCCAGCATCGAGGAACAAGGGCTTGGCTGGAAGAACAGTTACGGTAAAGGCAAAGGCCGTGATACCATCACCAGCGGCATTGAAGGAGCCTGGACACCGACCCCGAAAAAATGGGACAACAGTTATTTTGATACCCTGTTTAAATATGATTGGCATCTGGTTAAAAGCCCTGCCGGCGCTTATCAATGGACTCCCTCGGATCCAGAAGCGAAAGGAACAGTGCCCGACGCCGAAGATCCCTCCATACGGCATGCGCCTATGATGACCACAGCAGACATGGCGCTGAGGGTGGACCCTACCTATAAGAAAATTGCCAAGCGGTACCAGGAAAACCCGGAAGAGTTCGAGGATGCTTTCGCCCGGGCCTGGTTCAAGCTGATCCATCGGGACATGGGCCCCCGCTCCCGGTATCTCGGACCGGACGTTCCTGAGGAGGAACTTATCTGGCAGGACCCGGTGCCCCCTGTCGATCATGAATTGATTGACGAAAAGGATATGGAAGACCTTAAAGGCAAGATCATGGCCTCCGGCCTGTCAATCTCCCAGCTGGTCTCCACAGCCTGGGCTTCAGCCTCTACCTTCCGGGGCTCCGATAAGCGGGGAGGGGCAAACGGAGCCCGCATCCGTCTAGAACCCCAGAAGGATTGGGAAGCCAACCAGCCTGCTCAACTAAATACTGTCCTGGAGACCCTGGAAAAAATCCAGGGGGAGTTCAACAGTGCCCAGTCAGGCCAAAAGAAAGTTTCCCTGGCTGACTTGATCATCCTGGGTGGATGTGCGGCGATAGAGGAAGCTGCCAAGAAAGCTGGTCACAATATATCCGTTCCTTTTTCACCAGGACGCACGGATGCATCACAGGAACAGACTGACGTGTATGCCTTCGAACCCCTCGAGCCAGTCGCAGATGGGTTCCGCAACTACCTTAAAAAGAAATATTCTGTGCCCTCGGAAGAACTGTTGTTAGATCGTGCCCAGCTGTTGACCTTGACCGCTCCCGAAATGACGGTTCTGATTGGCGGCATGCGCGTCTTAAACGCCAATTACGGCCAGTCTCAACACGGTGTCTTCACCGAAAACCCGGAGACACTAACCAATGACTTCTTCGTGAACCTTCTTGATATGAACACCACCTGGAAGCCAGTGAATGAAGATAAGGAGGAGTTCGAGGGCCGTGATTACGCCACGGGAGAACTTAAGTGGACAGGCACCCGGGTTGACCTTATTTTCGGTTCAAACTCCCAGCTCCGGGCCATTGCAGAAGTCTACGCAGGTGACGACGCTCAGGATAAGTTTCTGCATGATTTTGTATCTGCCTGGAATAAGGTGATGAATGCAGATCGTTTCGACCTGGCCTAAATTGTAGTGAATTAACCCTGAAAGTAAGAAACCCCTTGATTTCAAGGGGTTTTATTTTTCCAACTTCTATTTTACCACTAAAATTCTATTTCCATCAGGTATGAAAGAAAATGGTTGACATCGGGATTTTTCCCTAATATATTGGAAAAGTCTTTTTCCTCCATGATTGCTTCTCTCACCAGGGAACTATGGGTGGTGTCACCAATCAGGATGCCTCCCACCAGCTTGTTTTCCCGGAAAAACAGCTTCCGGAAGAACTCTTTTCCCGGTGCAGCAGAGGATAGAACCTTCAAATCCTCTCCTCCCACTTCACCAACGGAGTATATCATAGTATCCATCACCTGAACCAAATTAAAGGGGGGCATTTCTTCAAAGGTTTTTTCCAGGCCGGCAGCATTATATCCCGCTATTTCTCCTTGAATCTTGGCCACGGGCCAGCGGCCCTGGATTTTACCCCTCCATTCCGCCACATCTCCTGCGGCAAAAATATGTTCATCCCCAGTTCTCATGTACCGGTCCACCTGGATCCCCCTTTTTCCATACAGGCGATGATCAGGAAAAAGATTTCTCTCAGGGCTGATTCCTACGGCAGATATTACGACTTCAGCGGGAATGACTTCTCCCTTTTTTAAGGTAACCCCTTCGACCCTGCCGGGACCTTCCAGG
>SKLX01000211.1 GCA_007121375.1 Bacillota bacterium
CCTTTATGTTCGGTAAAATGATGGGAGAAATGATGGCTAACAGGGGCTAATGCCCCTCCTTTTTTTATAACTTTGAAAGATTAAAAATCGAACCTGTTTCCTGGTAAAAAACCCTGTGGGGCAACTTTCTTTTTAAGTAACCATAACTATCCAGACCGGTGCAGTGGCAAACCCCCAGGTATTTAATATCCCTTTCTTTAATCCTTTCCAAAGTTTCATATAGTATATTTTCTCCGGCGTTAAGGAGGTGAGTCCCACCTAACAAGGCTACAGGCATATTTCCCGTTAGATGATGAACATAATCCAGGGTGTTTATGACACCCATATGAGCACACCCCGTAATTACTATCACTCCTGCCCTGGTATTTATAAAAAGGGCCTGTTCATCCCTGAAGGGATCGGGGTGGTAATTACAATTACTCTTAAGGTAAAAATCCTTTTCCCCTTCTTCTTTCCCGGGAGGTATTTCTCCCGTTAAAAAAATGTTCCTGGCTATTTCCACCGGTTCCCGGTTAAAAACCCAGTTAGCTCTACCTGTGAAACCTTCCTTATCTTCCTCCAGACCGATATATTCATATCCCTCCTTACCCTTCTTAAACTTTCTTTCCAACACCCTCGGGTGGGACATTACTGGCAGGGAGGGTGCTTCTTTTAATAATTTTTTCAAACCGCCCGTGTGGTCATAATGGCCGTGGGATAAAATAACAGCAGACAGGTCTTTTAAACTAAAACCCATTTTTTTTATATTTGGCATAAGGCAGTTCCCCTGGCCCGTATCAAAAAGAAATTTATTCTCCCCTGATTCCAGGTAGAGGGAAAGCCCATGTTCCCCTAAATATCCCCGGGTTTTCACCAGGTTTTCCACTAAAAAAACGATATTTAAGTTATTCATCTAAGAGCCCTTCCTGTTATAAGACTATTAAAGATTTCAGAATCAATTATAACATATAAAAAAATCAATAAGTTTATCTACATTGTCAAAATGTTAGAAGTCTAAAAGAATAAGTATAAAGTTTTCATTGAGAGAAATAATAAAAACAATGAAAAAAACAAGGAGGGATTATATGCACCATCTCAGCGACAAAGAACTGATGCACCTGGAAGACCACTTGAAAATGGAAGAGTTAATGGTTAAAAAGCTGGATCATTGTTCCCAGTTATCTACGGACCAGGAAATTAAATCTTTATGCGGCAAATTAATTCAAAATCACCGGGATAATTTCCAAAAGGTAATTAAACACTTAAATGACAAACAACTTCAATAATAAGGAGGAATTTAACCATGGCAGGTAAGTTGACAGATCAGGATATTGCCAATTCTATGCTTAATGACTACAAGTTGATGTGTAGCAGTCTCAATACTTACATTAGCGAAGCTCAAAACGTTTCCATCAGGAATGACTACATGAGTATTCTACAAAACTCTTACGATATTCAAAAGGAAATCTTTGATACCATGAATAAAAAGGGATGGTATGAAGTAAAGCCCGCCAATGTATCTGATATCGCTAAAGCCCAGAACCAGTACGCCAACGTACAGCTTTAACCGCCTTTTAAAGGCGGTTTTTATTTTTACTGTGCTTATTATTACTATTTAAAAATGTTTACTTTAATAAAGGGCTGTGCTATGATTTAAAAAAATTACAAGATAATGGAGGGGCTTAATTTGAAAGAGGTGTTAACCATAGCCGGCTCAGATTCGGGAGGTGGCGCCGGCATACAGGCAGATCTAAAAACCTTTGCCGCCCTGGGGCTTCATGGCCTAAGTGTTATTACCGCCCTTACCGCTCAAAACAGTCAGGGAGTAAGGGGTATTATGGAGGTCCCGGGGGATTTTATAGAATCCCAGCTGGAGGCAGTTTTGACTGATTTTAATGTTTCTTCAGTAAAAACAGGCATGCTTGCCAGCAGCAGTGTAATCAAATCCGTGACCCGGAAAATAAAAGAGTTTAATATTTCTAATATAGTGGTAGATCCGGTAATGGTAGCCAAAAGCGGAGATCCTCTCCTTCAAAAGGAAGCCTTAGAAGCCTTAAAAAATGAGCTGCTACCCCTTTCCCTGGTTGTAACACCCAACCTGGAGGAGGCAGAGGTTTTGGCAGATATGAAAATTGCCGGGGAAAAAGAATTAGAAAAGGCAGCCGTTATAATTAAAGAATTGGGAGTAAAAATGGTCATTATTAAGGGAGGCCACTTACAGGAAAAATCCCGGGCAGTAGACACCCTTTATGACGGAAAAGAGTTTTACAAGCTCCAGGCTCCCCGTTATGAAACAAAAAACACCCACGGTACGGGGTGCACCCTCTCAGCAGCCCTGGCATCTTACCTGGCCCTGGATTACAGTTTCCTGGAAGCAGTTAAAAAAAGTAAAGAATTCATAACCCTGGCGATAAAAGACTCCTATGAAGCAGGACATGGTTACGGTCCCGTCAATCCTATGGCAGGTCTTTACCGGGAGAAAGAAAAGTACCGGGTTTTGACAAACCTGCAGGAGGGGCTGGAAATACTAAAAAAAATCCCTCTTGCTCCTTTAGTCCCGGAAGTCCAATCCAGCCTGGTAATGGCCCTTCCCCAGGCCAAGGAAAAATCCGAAGTGGCAGGATTCCCGGGACGCATAATAAAGGTTGGAAAGGAAATAAGGGCCTTACAGGGACCAGAATTTAATTGTTCCAGGTGGATGTCACGAGTAGTCCTGGCTTTATTATATAATGGATATGAATGGAGAAGTGCTCTAAATTTAAAGGCCAGAGAAGATGTGCTGGAAGCCTGTAAAAAAGCAGGTCTGACCATGGAAAGGTTTAACAGGGAGGAAGAACCTCAAGATTTTATGAAGGAAGAAATAGAGTGGGGTACAGACCATGTTTTGAAGACAAAAGGTTACGCTCCCGACGTAATTTACGATGGGGGATGCTGTGGTATGGAAGCCATGGTAAGAATTCTAGGTAAAGATGCAGTAGATGTATCCCATAAGGTAGCAGCCCTGGCCAAAGCATACCAACAAATTAAAGGGAGCACCCAGTAATCTTTTCATACGCAACTTTCAATTCCCGGGAAAGAAGGCCGGGCTTTCCTTTTCCTATTAGCTTGCCCTCCAGGGAAGTAAGGGGCATTATTTCCATGAGAGAGTTGGTTAAAAAGGCCTCTTCTGCTTCCATGAGTTCTTCGGGATCCAGGGGCCTCTCTTCCACCTGTATTTCCCTTTCATGGGCCATCTTTATTACAATCTGCCGGGTGATACCCTTTAAAATTCCACACTGGGAAGAAGGAGTAACTAAAACATCCTTTTTGTATATAAAGATATTACTTACGGTACCACAGGCTATATTTCCAAAGGAATTAAGGAGTATACCTTCCTCAGCTTTCTTCTTATCTGCCTCCATACGGGCCAAAATATTATCCAGGTAATTAAGGGTTTTTAAGCGGCTGAGGGGTGAAAAGGAATTTCTACGGGTTCCTTTCACTATAATGGCCCCATATCCCTTTTTGTAATTCTCTCGGGAATAGGGTATGGAGCAAGAGGGCACCACCAGTAATAAGGGTTCGGTACACCCTTCAGGTGACAGGCCTCTTTTCCCTTTGCCCCGGGAAAGGGTTAATCTTAAAAACCCCCTGTTAACAC
>SKLX01000151.1 GCA_007121375.1 Bacillota bacterium
AAAATTCCTTGAGGGATTTGCTTCTGCCTGTCATAGAGGAAGTATGGTAATGATAAAGGTTGCGACCGGTAGTCAATATAAAAGGATAATCCTTGTCAGGTTCTTCAGCGGAAGGCTTATAATCCACTGCATGGAATTTACCCAATCCTCTAACAAATCTACCTGCATGCATACAGGGTGTTCCCGGGTGACCTTCTGAAGGACAGGGCCACTGCAGACCCCCCTCCTCCTCCACTCTCTTATAATTTATGCCTGCATAGCTGGGAGTTAAAGAGGCAATTTCCTTTATGATTTCCTCAGGATTAGAATAATTCCAGTTGAAGCCCACCTTATTGGCCAGCTCCGTAAGAATTAACCAATCGGGCCTGCTATCTCCCCGGGGACTGACTGCCGGGCGAATTCGCTGTACTCTTCTCTCCGTATTGGTGAAAGTCCCATCCTTTTCAGCAAAGGTGGTAGCTGGAAGCACTACATCAGCATATTCTGCCGTTTCCGTTAAGAAAATATCCTGTACCACCAGGAAATCCAGGTGTTTGACTGCTTCTTCCACATGACCGATATCGGCATCACTGAGGAGGGGGTTCTCACCCATGATATACATCATTTTTACTTTCCCTTCTTCAGCAGCATCAAACATTTCCGTTACGGTAAGCCCGGGCTTGCTGCTTAAGATCGTGTTCCATGCCTGGTTGAAGCGCTCCAGAGTAGGAGTATCATCTACCTTCTGATAACCCGTAAGGACGGGAGGTAGAGCCCCCATGTCACAGGCGCCCTGCACATTGTTTTGCCCCCTTAAGGGGTTAACCCCGGTGCTAAGTCTACCCATATTCCCGGTAGCCATGGCCAGGTTTGCAATAGCCATAACGTTGTGGGTACCTGTGGTATGTTGAGTAACACCCATGGTATATAAAATAGACGCAGTTTCCCCTTCGGCATACATCCGGGCAGCGGCAACAATATCATCGGCAGGAACTCCTGTGATTTCAGATACATAATCAGGTGTATATTTTTCTACGCTAGCCTTTACTTCCTCAAAACCTTCCGTGCGTTCTGCCACAAATTCCTTGTCGATAAGATCTTCCTTTATGATAACATGAAGAAGACCATTAAAGAGAGCCAGGTTGGTACCGGGTTTTAGCTGTAAGAATATATCGGCTTTATCTGCCAGGTTGATATAGCGGGGGTCAGCTACAATTAGCTTGGCACCCTTGTTCTTGGCCCGAATTATCCTGTAACTTATAACGGGATGAGTTTCCGTAGTATTGGATCCGGTAACAAAAATACACTTACTGTGCTCAACTTCAGCAACACTGTTGGTCATTGCTCCACTTCCAAAAGCAGCGGCCAGACCGGCCACAGTAGGAGCATGTCAGAGGCGGGCACAGTGATCTACGTTGTTAGAACCCAACATACGGATTAGCTTTTGGAAAAGGTAATTTTCCTCATTGGTAACCCGGGCAGAGCTCAAGCCGGCCAGGGCTTCGGGGCCATTTTTATCCACTGTTTCTTTTATTTTAGAGGCCACCAGTTCCAGGGCTTCTTCCCAGCTGGCTTCTACAAACTTACCTTCCTTCTTTATTAAAGGTTTTGTTAAACGTTCAGGGCTGTCTACAAAGTCCCAGCCGAAACGTCCTTTTACGCAAAGGTTCCCTTTATTAACTGGACTATCATAGTCAGGGGTTACTCCTACAATTTTGTCATCTTTAACTTCAAGGTAGAAATTACACCCCGTTCCACAGTAAGGGCAGGTAGTCTTTACCTTATCAATTTCCCAGGCCCTTCCCAGGCCTTTACTCAGCTTAGGATTAAGAGCACCCGTAGGACATAAATCCACGCACATGCCACAAAAAACACAGGGAGAATTCTCTACAGGCTCTTCAAAGGCAGGGGCAATGGTGGACTTAAATCCCCGGTAAGCATAGTCAATGGCTCCCGCTCCATTTACCTCAAAACAAACCCGGGAACATTTCCCGCAAAGGATGCACTTATTCATATCCCTTTCATAGAAGGGGTTGCTGTCCTCAAAGGGAATCTCCTTAACTTCCCCCGGGTAATCCGTTTCAGCTACACCATACCTGTAGCAGTAGTCCTGGAGCTTACATTCACCCGATTTTTCGCAGGTAAGACAGTCCAGGGGGTGATTAGCCAAAAGAAGGCTCAAATTAGCTTTCCTGGCTTGAACAACCTTTTCGGACTCGGTATTTATCACCATACCATCGCCAGCAGGAGCAACACAGGCTGCCGGCAATCCTCTTCCGCCTTCAACTTCAACCACACAGATACGGCAGGCGCCAACTCCCACCAGCTGTGGATCATGACAGAAAGTTGGAATCTCAATTCCAGCAGATTCTGCAGCTTCTAATATGGTCATGCCAGCTCTAGCTTCTACAGGCTGGCCGTTTATGGTTAAATTAATTTTTGACATTTATCTTCCCTCCCATTCCTTATATTTTAAGACTGAAGCTTAATAGCTTCCTCTTTGCATTTTTCTAAACAGGCTCCGCACTTGATGCAGGCTTCCGTATCAATAACATGGGGCTCTTTCTTCTCCCCACTGATAGCATCAACGGGACAGGCCTTTACACAGCGCCTGCAGCCGTCGCACAGTTCAGGATCTATGGCGTAAATTAACAGATCAACGCAGATACCTGCAGGACATCTTTTATCAAATATGTGTTTTTCATACTCATCCTGGAAGTAACGCAGGGTAGTAAGAACAGGGTTGGGAGCCGTCTGGCCAAGGCCGCACAGGGAAGTGCTACTAATTGCATCCCCCAGGGTTTTTAATTTCTCGATATCCTCGGGTTCACCTTCCCCTGTGGTAATCCGTTGGAGAATTTCCAGCATTCTCTTGGTTCCTTCCCTGCAGGGAGTGCACTTACCACAGGACTCACTCTGGGTGAAGGTCAAGAAATAACGGGCTATATCAACCATGCAGGTATCTAAACCCATTATCACCAGACCGCCGGAGCCCATCATGGCTCCCGCATCCGTAAGAGAATCATAATCAATGGGAAGGTGCAGCAAATCCTTGGGAATACAACCTCCCGAAGGGCCTCCCACCTGAACAGCCTTGAATTCTCCATCTCCAGGAAGTCCTCCTGCTATATCGTATACTACTTCCTGTATGGTTATGCCCATGGGAACCTCCGCCAGGCCCGTCCGGTTAATAGAACCTGTTAAGGCAAAAACCTTGGTCCCTTTGCTGCCTTCCGTTCCGATGCTGGCAAAATAATCGGCACCCTTCAAAAATACCACCGGCACATTACCAAAGGTTTCCACATTATTCAAGCAGGTAGGCTTGTCGAATAGACCTTTTTGCGCTGGGAAGGGTGGCCTGGGCCTGGGCATTCCCCTCTTACCCTCAATAGACATAAGAAGGGCTGTTTCTTCGCCGCAGACAAAAGCTCCGGCACCTTCTTTAACCTTAAGATCAAAGTTAAAGTCCGCCCCTAAAATATTATTACCCAGGAAGTTTTTCTCTTTAGCCTGCTCGATGGCCAGCTTAAGCCTTTTCACTGCCAGGGGATATTCGGCACGACAGTAAATATAGCCTTCATCGGCCCCTACAGCGTAACCGGCAATGGCCATTCCTTCTAAAACAGAATGGGGATCTCCCTCCAGAATGCTCCGGTCCATAAAGGCACCCGGGTCACCTTCGTCAGCATTACAAACAATATACTTTTTATCTCCCTCCGCCTTCATGGTAAACTCCCATTTTAGTCCTGAGGGAAAGCCTCCGCCACCTCGACCGCGCAGGCCAGACTTTTTAACCTCTTCCACCACTTCTTCCGGTTTCATGGTAGTTATAACTTTTTTAAGGGCCTCATATCCCTCCCGGGCCACATATTCATCAATAATTTCAGGATTAATGAATCCGCAGTTCCTCAAGCAAAGCCTGTTTTGCTTCTGGTAAAAGGGAAGTTCTTCAAAGAATACAGGAATGTCTTCATATTCTGCCGGAAGATCCCCTTCTCCAATTTTACCTAAAACAAAATCCCTGCTTATCTGATCCTTTACAATATGTTCCGTTACAACATTCCCCACTTCTTCAGGAGGAACCTTTCCATAAGTAATACGCGGCTGACCGGGCTTTTGAATATCTACCAAAACTTCATTTTCACATGCTCCAATACAACCCGTCTGGGTAAGCTCCGCATCTATATTATTCTCTGCCAGGGCTTTTTCAATAGCCTGGTATACATCCTGGCCCCCGGCAGCAATTCCGCATGTACCTAATCCCACTATGATTTTGGGCTTAGCTGTCATTTCCTTCCCCCCTCTGGTACTCATTTAAAATGTCTGGCACTCTATCGGGAGTCAATCTACCGTAAGTAGCCTCGTCAACCATCATTACAGGCGCCAAACCACAACATCCTACGCAGGCCACACTCTCATAGGTAAAGAGCATGTCTTCCGTAGTATCTCCTACTTCAACCTCCAATTCTTCCTCCAGTCTCATGGCAATCTTCGCAATACCTCTAACATGGCAGGCAGTACCCTGGCATACCCGGATAATATGCTCTCCCCTGGGCTTCAGGTGGAACTGGGAATAAAAAGTACACACTCCATAAATTTGACTGATGGGGGTGCGTAATCGTCTGGCCAGGTGCTCCAGGGCCGGGCGGGGAAGATATCCAAATTCATGCTGTATTTCCTGTAACATTGGAATCAATGCTCCCTTTTGGGTCTTCCAATTCTCATAGATTTTATCTACTGCTGCATAATTAAAATCATTTTCTTCTATCATTTTTAAACCTCCTTCTTTAAATATTTAAAATAGAAAAACACAAAATCCTATTTATAATTCTCCTTTTAATCTTCATAATCCTGCCTACAGGGCGAAAAAACTCCCTGGCAAGTAAGCCCTTCTTTTATTACCCTATTATTACCCTATCACCCCTTTCTCTAAATTTTCGTTTCTACAAGCTCGTACTTTCTGGTCCCCAATCCAATTTCCTGGGCGTAATTTAGCTGTACTGTATGATCAATATTGCTTCGTATCCCCCAAAACTTGTCCTGGCCGGGAGAATAGTTTTGAGCCAGCTTTGTTTCCACCAGTCCTGTCTGACGATTAACCAGGTCCAGGGAAGCCTGGTCAATAGCCACGGGGTCGAAAGAAGCTAAAATCCCCACATCAGGAACAATAGGTGCATCGCTCCAGGCATGGCAGTCACAATCGGGAGTTACATTTATCACAAAATTTATATAAGCTACCCCTTTTTCCTTAGTCTTAACTGCTCCCAGGGCAAATTCTACCATTCTTTCCTGTAATTCCGAGGTTTCGCTCTTGAATTGAACCTTTATGGCTTCATACAGGCAGGAAGCGGTACATTCTCCACAACCAACACACTCTTCATAATTAATTACTGCCTTTTTTTCTTCATCCAGGCGGATAGCCTCTGTGGGACACCATTTAATACAGGCTTTACAACCTTTACATTTTTCCCTGTCTAACTTGGGCTTTAAGGGAGAATGCATCATCTGCTTACCTCCCCGGTTGGCACATCCCATTCCCAGGTTTTTTAGAGCTCCTCCAAAACCCGTAGCCAGGTGGCCTTTAAAATGGCTGAGAACTATCATGTTAGGAGCACTTATAATATCGCTGGCAATTTTTACAGATTTAAAATGTTTCTGATTAATTTCCACTTCTTCAAAACTATGGCCATATAAGCCGTCCGCAATAACAAGAGGTGCATTTACTGTAGCATAAGAAAAACCATTCTCCAGGGCTGTCTGCAGGTGGTCCCTGCTGTTAGCCCTGCTCCCCAGGTAAAGGGTGTTGGTATCTGTAAGGAAAGGCTTTCCCTTAGCTTCCTTAATTTTTTCTACTACCTGTCTTACCAGTACAGGATGGATATAGCCCAGGTTGCCCTTTTCTCCAAAGTGAATTTTAACAGCCACCAGTTCATCTTCTTGACAAAATGAAGAAATATCAGCCATACTGAAGAGATATCGAATTCTCTTGGATAGACTGTCCTTCTGAGACCTGGCCCTCATATCGGTAAAAAAAACTTTGCTGGCCATTTTGTACCTCCTTCCAGCACAATATTTCATCAATAAGATTAATTCTACAAAAAACATTCTAATCCTCTGTTAGAAAATAGATATAGGGGGTAAGAGAATAAAAAATACACCTTCTTATAACCAAAAAAGGTGTATTTTTTTATGTCTATTTTTAGTACCCTTATATTAATAGGCCCGGGAAAAGTAAACAGTTTCCCTGGCCTCCTGGCCGCAGCAGATGCAATGACCTTCTCCCTTTCCTTCCTCTCCCAGGGGTATACAGCGTATGGTAGCTTTGCTTTCATCTTTTATCCTTTCCTCACACTCATCTCCACCGCACCAGCCAGTTTTAATTAATCCCCTCTTCTCTTCCATTATATTTTTAAACTCCTGGTAATTATCGCAGTAACGGGTATTTTCATTTCTAAAGTCCAGGGCCTGCTGGAACATGTTATCCTGTATCTGGGCTAAAAGGGATTCCAGGGTTTCCCCCAAATCTTCTTCCTTCACAAAGATTTTTTCCCCCGTGTCCCGTCTTACCAGGACCACATGGCCCTTTTCCAGGTCCTTGGGACCAATCTCCATGCGCAGGGGCACCCCCTTCATCTCCCATTCATTAAATTTCCAGCCGGGAGAATAATCCCGTTCATCTATTTCCATACGAATTTTGTCCCTGTACCTGTCCATAATTTCCCGGGCTTTAGGCAAAACCTGCTCCCGGGTCTTCTTGGGCATGATGGGAACAACAATGACCTGGACAGGAGCCACTACCGGGGGCAGCCTTAATCCCCGGTCATCTCCATGGACCATAATTATAGCTCCAATAAGGCGGGTAGAAACCCCCCAGGAAGACTGCCATACATATTTAAGCTGATCATCCTGGTCCAGAAAAGTTATATCAAAAACTTTGGCAAAATGCTGGCCCAGGTTATGGGAAGTTCCTGCCTGAAGAGCCCGTCCATCCCCCATAAGGGCTTCTATGGTATAGGTTTTTAAGGCTCCGGCAAACTTTTCCCTTTCCGTTTTCCTGCCTCTGATTACAGGGATTGCCAGGTCATTCTCCACAAAATCTCGATAAACTTCCAGCATTTTAAGGGTTTCCTCCTGGGCCTCTTCTTCCGTCCGGTGGGCCGTATGCCCCTCCTGCCATAAGAATTCTGAGGTGCGCAAAAAGGGACGGGTAGTTTTTTCCCAGCGGACCACGTTACACCACTGGTTTATTAACACGGGAAGATCCCGGTAAGATTGAATCCATTTAGCATACATGCTACAGATAATAGTTTCAGAAGTAGGCCGTACCACCAGCCTTTCGGTAAGTTTCTCACTGCCTCCCTGGGTTACCCAGGCTACTTCAGGAGCAAAGCCTTCTACATGATCCGCCTCCTTTTGAAGGAGACTTTCCGGAATAAACAGGGGAAAATAAGCATTCTTATGGCCCGTATCTTTAATCCGCTTATCCAGACGGGATTGCATGTTTTCCCACAGAGTATACCCGTAAGGCCTGATGACCATACAACCTTTTACAGGAGCATAATCTACCATCTCAGTTTTTAAAATGACATCTACATACCACTGGGAGTAGTCCTCTTCCCGGGAGGTAATCTCCTTTACAAAATCCTTTTCCTTTTTAGACAAGTTAATTCCCCCTATCTTTTCCCTAAACCTGGTTACTAATATTTATTTAAAAAGTTCTGTACTCAAATAGCGTTCCCCTGTGTCGGGAGCAATGACCACTACTCTCGATCCCGCCGCTAGCCTGGAAGCCGTCTTGAATGCTCCTGCCAGGGCTGCCCCCGATGAAATCCCCAGAAGGATCCCCTCTTCCCGAGCCAGGCGCCGGGAAATCTCCATGGCCTCCTCCTCTTCAACTGTCAAGACCTCATCAATGACTTTTCGGTTAAGAACAGAAGGAATAAATCCTGCTCCAATTCCCTGGATCTTATGGGAGCCTCCAGGGGACCTACCTGAAAGGACCGCAGAAGCAGCAGGCTCTACGGCAAAGACCTTTATTCCAGGCAGCTTCTTTTTTAACACTTCCCCTACCCCTGTTATCGTTCCTCCCGTGCCTACTCCTGCCACCAGAGCAGATATCTCTCCCTCCGTTTGCTCCAATATCTCCCGGGCGGTAGTTTCCTGGTGGGCCTGGGGGTTCGCCGGGTTGGCAAACTGTTGAGGAACAAAATAATGGGGTTTTTCCTTTAATATTTCCTGGGTTTTATCAAGGGCTCCCTTCATGCCTTTATCTCCAGGAGTTAGAATAAATTCTGCTCCGTATGCTTTAAGAAGGGTGCGCCTTTCCTGGCTCATAGTTTCAGGCATAACCAGGATAAGTTTGTAGCCCCTGGCAGCAGCTACCATAGCCAGGCCTATTCCCGTGTTTCCACTGGTAGGTTCCATAATAACGGAACCAGGCTTTAAAATTCCCCTTTCCTCCGCCTCTCTAACCATCCTCAAGGCAATTCTATCTTTAACACTGCCTGCTGGATTAAAATACTCCAGCTTCAATAATACTTCCAGGTGGTTAGGGGGAACGACCTTCTTAACCTTTACCATAGGGGTACTGCCAATAAGCTCTAATATATTTTCGGCAACTTTCATCAATTTACCTCCAATTATAGCTTTTTCTTTTTAAAAAAGATTTTTATCCTGCTCTTAGATAGTTTTTCCAAATGATTACACTTTTATCAATTAAATAAATCCTCGAAACCTGTTGAGTTAGCTGTTATAATAAAAGAAATAAGATTCGGAAGGGAATAAATATTTTCCTATCTTATCTTGAACTGGAGGAATTGAATTAACATGAATAAAAAAATCTTATTAGTATTTATTCTATCCCTGGCAATCATCCTTTCCCTTTGGGCAGGCTGCACCTCCTCACCCTCTACCTCCCCTACCCCGAAACCCTCACCGGAAGATACCGGGTCGGATATAGAGAAAGAATCCCCGGAAGCCCTGAAAGATCCGGAGGCGGAAGATGAGAAACAAAATGAAAAGGAAGAAGAAAGGGAAGATAAAGACCCTCCCTACCTAACCCAGGAAGAACTTGAGAAAATCCAGCCCAATGAATTAGGGGAAATAATGATCCTTATGTATCACGAAATCGGTGACCGGGAAGATACCTGGGAACGTCACTATGATAATTTTAAAAAAGACCTGGAACGCCTTTACGAAAAAGGTTATCGCCCCATTAACCTTAACGATCTTATAGATAATAATATAGACATTGAAGCAGGGCATACCCCTGTCGTGCTGACCTTTGACGATTCAACCGCAGGGCAATTCCGGTACCTGGAAGAAAAGGAAGAGTTAATTATAGATCCCCACTGTGCTGTAGGTATAATGAAAGATTTCAACGAGAAAAACCCCGATTTTGAAATGAAGGGAACCTTTTATACCATTTATTCTGCTCCCCCCTTCCGCCAGGGAAACCTGGTTCAGGAGAAAATGGATTTTATAATAGACAAGGGAATGGAAATTGGCAATCATACTTACAACCACGTTAACCTGGCATCTGCCGATACCAAAACCATGGAAAAAGAATTGGCCCGTCACGTGAAAAAAACCAGGGAGTACCTCCCCGGTTACCAGGTAAGGAGCCTTGCCCTTCCTTACGGCGGAATTCCTTCTGCCCCGGAAGAACCCTACCTGTATTCGGGAGAATACCAGGGTACTTCCTATAAAAATGAAGCAATCCTTCTGGTAGGCAGCAATCCAGCTCCTTCTCCCCATCACAAAAATTTTAACTTGAACAGGCTTCCCCGGATAAGGGGTTCCCAGGAGCAGTTAGACCAGTGGTTCGATTATTTTGAAAGATATCCTGAACGAAGATATGTAAGCGATGGCAACCCGGATACGGTAACCATCCCCGAAAACTTAAAAGAAAACCTGAAGAAAGAAAATATAAAGGAAAAAGAAATCCGCACTTATTCCCTTACTGGATCAGATTAGTCTATTTTTCTGAATAAATTATGGAACAGGCATGGAAGTCCTCCTGGAAGAGTTCCTTTAAACGTTCCATGACTTCTTCTTCCTTAATTTCCAGGAGCACCTCCACATAATCAAAAAAGTTTATGCCCCGGAAATAATATGCCAGGAAATTATTTGCTATGAATTCCAGGGAGTTAAAATTCCGGAGAAACTCCCCAAGGATCCTGCGCTGCTGCCTTTTAAAATCTTCCCCATCTATACCTTTCTCCTGGTATTCTTTAATGCCCGTAAGAAGGGAAGAATAAAGTCTATCAGGGTCAGGGGTTTCACCCCCCATAATTACATAGCTATAATCCTTCTCCGCTACAAAGGAGGCTCCAAAGCTTTCATTTATGAGTCCCTCTTCATAAAGCCTGTCATATAGCTCTGAAGACCTTCCCAGAATAATTTCCAGCAAAAGATCAGTAACCAGCTCTTTCTTAAATAGTTTTCTGCCGGCAAAACCCACCTCCCTGTCCTTAAATCCCAGGTTTAGGAGATGTTGTGACACTTCCATTTTATCCTTAACAATTCTTTCCTTTACCTGGAGAGGTTCTTCCGGGTAAATCCTTTCTATTTCTCCCATAAAAGAATAATTTTTTTCCTCCAGGTTTTTTACTACCCTTTCTTTTATCTTTTCCGGGTCCAGGTCACCTACTACAAAGAGGGCCATATTGCTGGGATGATAAAAGGTTTCGTAACATTTATATAAAACATTTTTATCAATCATCTTAATGCTCTCCACCGTTCCGGCAATGTCCTTACGAACAGGGTGATGATTATAAAGGGCTCCTAAAAGGTTAAAAAACAGCCTCCAGTTGGGATTATCCTGGTACATGAGTATTTCCTGTTCAATGATTCCCTTTTCTTTTTCTACCGATTCTTCATTAAAAAAAGGATTCTGCACAAAGTCTATAAGGAGGTCAAAGCACTCTTCAAAGTTATCTGCCGTAGAAAAAAGGTAGTTGGTCATGGTGAAATTAGTATAGGCATTTGCTGAAGCCCCCAGGCGGGAAAATTCATCAAAAACATTTCCCCTTTCCTCCTCAAAAAGTTTGTGCTCTAAAAAATGAGCTACCCCATCAGGTACTTCCAGGTTCTTTTCTTCTCCTCCTCTTAACTTAAACTTACTATCTATTGAGCCAAATTTTGTGGCAAAGCTTGCGTACTTTTTGTTGTAACCTTTTTTGGGAAGGATGAAAAGTTCCAGGCCAGGATAAAGGGTATATGCAAAAACCTTTTCCTTCAGGATGTCATTTTCAACTTGTCGATGGGCAATTATAGTCACTGGAATACCTCCTGCTAATATTTATCCTTTATTTCGTAAGAAATAAATGGTATCAAGTTTAATCTTTTCAGCAACCCGGACCACATCTTCCCGGGTCACCCCCTTTAACTGCTCAATTATTTCTTGAATGCTTTCCTGTCTTCCACCGATTATGCCCCCTAAATGCCTGTTAATTATCTGGTAAGGATTATCTTCTGAAACTCTCACCTGGTTTATTAATCCAACCCGGGTGCTTTCAAGTTCATAGGAGGTTATATCCCCTTCTTTTAAGGAACTTACCTGTTCCTGGATAATCTTCAAGGCCTTATCATAATTATTAATCTCGATACCAGAGGCAATTAACATTATCCCTTTATTCCTTTCCAGCCGGGAATTGGCATAATAAGCCAGGCTGGCCTTTTCCCTTACATTTTGAAAAAGCTTGGAGTGGGGAAATGCTCCCAGTATACCGTTATAAAACAGGAGGGGATAGAAATCATCATCGGTAACTGCTGTGTTGGTACGATAACCCAGGGTCAATTTACCCTGGGTTACCTCCAACCGCTCCTCCACATAGCGGGGCTCTTGTACCTCCCTGTATATCTGAGTAGGGTCAATTTCCCAGAGATCTTCCCGTTTAAAGTCAAAGGCTTTTTCTATGAGGGGTAAAATCTCCTGGGCATCAATCTTTCCTAAAACAAAAACATCCATGGGCGCCCGGGCTAAAACATCTTGATAATACTCGTAAAGGTTTTGAGAATTGATTTTTTCCAGGTCCTCAAGTTGCCCCAGGCGGTAAACACCATACTTCTCTTCCCGGCACATTTCCTGGATACAACGCTCCAGGGCATAAGAAACTTTATCATTTATTAACCCTTCAATCCTGTTTTTAAGGAGTTCCTTTTCCCTCTTTACGTAAGATTCTTTAAACCTTCCCTCTTCTAGAAGGGGATTGGACAATACTTCCTTCAAAACCTCCAGCCCTTTTTCTTCCAGGTTTTCTTCTCCCGGGACAAAAAGAGGATTTACTATCTCTAACATAAATTGGAGGACATGCCTTTCCCCCCTCTTCGCAATATCAGTTAGTATATCTGCCCCGTATAATTCTTCCATTGCTTTTGCCAGTTCCCTGGTGGTAGGCCATTTTCCTGTACCCCTCTCCAGTACATAAGGCAATAAAGCCGTGGGAGCAGCAAGCTCCCTGCGTAAATTCTGGTGAAGAAACACTGAAAAGACCAGAGTCTTAAATTTTTCTGTAGGATAAAGATGAAATCTTATACCATTGGGTAAATTGTAAGTTTTGAAATTAGTCAATAACAATCCGGCCTTCATTATAAAGCCGGGCACCTCCCTTCCTTAAATAAATATTCCCTATTAAAGCATTCATTTCCTGCCCTTCTTATAAAATCAAGACATTTATTAGATTTACTTCTTCAATGCTCCCGGGATTCAACCCTTTCTTCTAAAGCTAAAAGAAGTAAAGGAATGCCTCCATATAACAGTACCGTTGCTCCTGCCACTACACCCGAATCATTTAAGAGAATGGCTGCTATGCTGCCTGCGATAATTCCTGCAAAACCCCGGTATAGCTTTTCATATT
>SKLX01000149.1 GCA_007121375.1 Bacillota bacterium
CTGGAGGAGGAAGGGGACCGGGAAGAAAGCCAGGAGGAAGAAGAGGACCCGGAAGAAAACCAGGAGGAGGACTAGGAGCTGATTATATGGTTAAAGTAGCCCTTTTGAGGGTAGAAGACTATGATTACCAGAAAGTTGAAGATGCCATCAGAAGGGGGTTGGCTTTACTGGATATAGGGGAAGACTTCTTCCGGGGGAAGGAGGTCCTTTTAAAGCCAAACCTGCTGGCCCCGGCTCCCGTGGAAAAGCCAGTCTGCAGCCACCCTTCGGTGGTGAGGGGTATGGCCCGGGTGGCCCAGGAAGGGGGAGGGAAGGTAGGGGTGGGGGACAGCCCCGGCCTGGGTTCCGTCCAAAGGGTAGCCCGGGCCTGCGGCCTTACGCCTCTTCTCCAGGAACTGGGGGTGCCCCTTTTATCCTTTGAGGATAAGGTGGAGAAAAAATTTCCAGAGGGGGGAATTTGCAAGGCCTTTCCCCTGACCTCCCTCCTGGAGGAAAAGGAGGTCCTGGTAAACCTGGCCCGTCTTAAAACCCACAACCTGACCAGGTACACGGGAGCGGTAAAAAACCTGTACGGGTGTATACCCGGCCATCAAAAGGGGGCCTATCATTTGCGCTTTAACCAGGTGGAAAACTTCCACAAGATGCTGGGAGACCTCCTGGGCCTGGTCCGGCCTCCTTTAAGCCTGGTGGATGGAATTGTTTCCATGGAGGGACCCGGCCCCCGCCGGGGTAACCCCCGTTCTACCGGGTTCCTGGTGATGAGCCGGGACGCCGTGGCGGCAGATGTGATGGCCTGCCGGCTGGTGGGGATTAATCCGGAAGAAGTTTTACACCTTAAACATGCTGGGGAAATGGAATTTGGAGTAACAAAATACCAGGAGATAGAATTGGTAGGTGACCCGGAGGAGGAACTTAGGGTCCAGGGTTTCCAGCAGTCCCAGGGCAGCGGGGCGCCTACAGGCATTATTCCACCTTTTCTGGCCAATTTAATGAGGGACCTATTTATTTTTTTACCCCGGGTTATCCCGGACCAGTGTAAGGCCTGTGGGGTCTGCGTGGAAAGCTGTCCCGCGGAAGTAATAACTATGGATAAAGAAGTAGCCCGGATTGATACCAAAAACTGTATAAGATGTTACTGCTGCCAGGAACTTTGCCCCCATGAAGCCATAGTTTTAGAAAGATCCTTTACTTTAAAAGGTATTTTAAAAAGAAGGTAGAAATATAAGTAGGGTAAAAGGTAAAGAATGGAGGCAGAGCTGGTTGTATGGCTAAAGGAACTAAATCCACCGCTGTTATGATAGTCCTTTTGGTTATCGGTCTTTTGATAGGAAGCATCGTGGGCGACATCCTGGGGAGCCTGGGAGTCCCCTACATACACCATTCCCAGGAAGTACGCTGGAGCCCCGCCGGGGATCTGGGGATACTCCTGTGGGATATAGATTTGATTGTCAGGATTAACCTGGCCAGCGTTATCGGCCTGGCCCTGGTTTTTTATTTTCACCGGCGCCTTTAAAGGAGGAAAATATATGTATGACAGGTTCAAGCAAAACATTCCTTTTAAAGAAGATCGGGTCACCCTGGTAGCAGAAAGGTCCTGAAGCTAAAAAACAAATTTGGAAAGGATGAAGAGATTGTCTGAGTTTACCCAAGTTCTTTGGATAGTAATTATTGTGGCGGTATTCCTGATTCCCGCCATGCGCAAGCAGATCCTCAACAGTTCCCGCTTCCAGGTATTAAAAAAACTGCAAAATAAACGAGGAACCCGGGCTATTACCCTTATCCACCGCCAGGAGTTTATCAACCTGCTGGGGATCCCCTTAACCCGCTTTGTGAACATTGAAGATTCGGAACAGCTTTTAAGGGCCATCCGCCTTACTCCCGATGATGTGCCCATAGACCTGGTTTTACATACCCCGGGAGGGCTGGTCCTGGCTTCGGAGCAGATTGCCCGGGCCATACAGAATCACCCGGCGGAGGTTTCCGTATTTGTGCCCCACTTTGCCATGTCCGGGGGCACCCTGATAGCCCTGGCGGCGGATAAGATTTATATGGATGAAAATGCCGTCCTGGGACCCGTTGACCCCCAGTTAGGCCAGTATCCTGCCACCTCCATAATGAAAGTGGTGGAGATGAAGGATATAAATGAGATAGATGATAGCACCCTTATTCTAAACGATATAGCCGGTAAGGCTATAAAGCAGGTGGAGGATGTATTGAGAGAACTCCTGGAAAAAAATTACTCACATGAAAAGGCAGGGGAACTGGCTGTCCTTTTAAGCCAGGGAAAGTGGACCCACGACTACCCCATCACCTTTGACCAGCTTCAAGAAATGGAACTCAAGGTTTCCACTAAAATGCCCCGGGAAATTTACACCCTCATGGAGCTATATCCCCAGCCTCCCCAGCGAAGGCCTTCCGTCCAGTATATACCCTTTGAAAGGGAGAAGTAGATTTTATTTTGCTGCGGCATGAAGGAGGGTTTTAAATGGTAGATAATAATAGTTTTCAGGTTCCCGAAGGGGAGGCTGGGGGGGCGGGCAGGACAACCCCTGCTCCCGGTTCCCTATCCAAGCTCCTTTTGTTCACCTTTGTTCTCCTCATTACTATAGGGTCTGTTGCCCAGGTGGCAAACTTTGAGGTAGGCATGCTCATCACCCAGTGGTTTTTAATACTTCCCCCGGCTTTATGGTTCTTGAAGAGGTACCGCCTGGACTTTTCCTCCTTTGCCCGCTTTAAAGGCCTGGAGGCCAGATATGTCCCCACCATTATAATCCTGGTGATGAGCGCCTGGATTGTCAGCATGTTTACCGCCGGCGCCCTTATCAGGCTGTTAATGGTTTATGGTTATGAGCCTATAGAATTGATCCCCCCTCCCGATACCCTGGGGCAGCTTTTCACCTATTTTTTGGTTATTGCCCTTTCGGCGGGAGTATGTGAAGAGGTCCTCTTTCGGGGGACTATAATGCCCTCCCTGGAAAACCAGGGCTATTTTCCCGCCCTGATTTACAGCACCCTTTTCTTTGCCTTTTTCCACGGTTCCTTTGTAAACCTGGCCAGCATTTTCTTCCTGGGCTTTATAATAGGGGTGGTGGTGATTAAGACGGGGTCCCTCCTGGGAGGAATCCTCTATCATATTTTGAATAACGCCCTGGCCGTAACTTACCTGTACCTGGCAAACAATTACGACCTGGAATCCCTCCTGATGCTGGATGATTACCGGGTTTTAATACTGATTTTCCTTCTGGCCCTGGTGGGGGTTTTCTTTGGCCTGAGGAAACTTCATGCCCAGGGAGAAGGAACCTATATCTGGAGGGATAAGGAAAGGTGGCTTCCCCGGGGGTGGTTTAACTGGGCAGCGGTCATTATTATCCTCCTCTTTATTATAATGGCATCCATAGAGCTTCTCATGGGGTTTGGGTTTTTGAACGTGGTTTAACCGGCCTTATTAATATTATCTCTAAAAAAAATTAGGCTGAAAGCCGTTGACAAAAGCTTTTTTAGCTGGTAAAATACCTTTTAATATTAGAAAATGGCTGTGACAGGGAATATTAAGTGCCTGCTCCTTCTAACAGAGA
>SKLX01000062.1 GCA_007121375.1 Bacillota bacterium
GATTGGGCAGGTATGGCAAAGGACTGTTGATAAGATATATCACTTCTCTGCCAGGGACTGGATGTAGTAACATACATATTTTTTGCCTCCTTGAAATTTTTTATGCCTTGCTTCCACCATCTTTATTATTTCTTTTCACCAGGAGATTATACAGGGAAAAAGAAAAAAGAGGTGGGCAGCCTCTCTTTTATAAATTTTAAAGATTATTTTATTAATCCCTTATATATCTAATAACCTGGCTCCGTTACCCCCCATAACTGCTTTTTTTTCTTCTTCGGACAAATCAAGGTTCATTATATTTATAACTTCCTGACTTTGATCAGTCCAGGGAGAATCAGAGCCAAAGAGGATCTTTTCCGGACCATGGAGTTTGATCAAACGAGACATTTTCTCTTTTCCTAAATCATTAAAGCTGTAAGAAGTGTCAAAGTAAATATCCTCCCCTATCAGCATTTCTTCCACCTGATTCCAGTAAGCATAACCTCCCATGTGGGCAGCTATTATTTTTCCTTCAGGAAACCTGTTTATAAGCTTTAACAGTCGCAAAGGGGTACAGTGGTAAGGAGGTGGTAACCCTATATCCAGCCCTGCATGAAAAAGTATAATTAAATCCAGCTGAAAAACTCTCTCGTATATTTCAAACATCCTCTCTTCATCGATAAAAAAATCTTGATAATCTGGATGGAGTTTTATACCTTTTATCCCTGCTTCTTTAAGGCGTTTTAGCTCCTCTTTCCAGCGAGGAAAATCAGGATGTATAGATCCAAAAGAAAATATTCCATCTCCCTGCATTTCTACTGCCCAATCATTCACTGTCCTGGTTTGTTGAGGTTTGGTAGCTATGCATTGAATAACGCTATAGTCTATCCCTGCCTTTTTCATGGAACTTTTTAGTTCATCAACAGTGCCTCCCAGGTAAGGGTTTATCCCCGCCAGTCCTGCCAGGTAAGGCACCACCTGGGGAGCCATGTCCTGGGGAAAACAGTGGGTGTGAATATCAATAATCATAAGAATCTCCTTCCTTAGGATGGCATTATAGACATCAAAAACCTGCATGTTACTTTTACTAACTCAATACCCTATTATTTTTCTTTAATTGTTGTTGTTTTCCTGCTTATGGCACAAAGCAAAACTAAATTGATTCTACCCAATGGGGGCAGGTGCTTTTATCCAAGCGATGTATTTCCTTTATCATTACTCGGGCATTTTCAATGGCTCGATTTGCATTTTCTATTGTTACTTCCCGGTAAGCTTCTTCTCCCTCCTCCCAGCTGTAATGAACCAATTTATTTCGCAGGGAATTTATATCTTTAAAGGTTTTATAAGGGTCCTGGCGGGGATTCATACTATGGCCTGAAGCAATTTTCAGGCCTACCGTAAGCTTGGTATGTATTGATATTTCTGAAGTCAAATAGTCTTCAACTTCTTTTTCCAAACTTTCTTTATTCTCTTCTACATAGCTTAATAAATAGTTATTTAAATATCCTTCCACAGCCATACAGGCATAAAGGAAAGATGCCCTTAAATACCTCCATTTTTCTTCTCGGCTCTCTATTTTATCCATGGCAATTTCTTTAAAACACAATGCATCCTTTAGCATTTCCCGGGGCATATTGACTTTTAATTCCTTCATTTAAACCGACTCCTTTAATTTATTTAGTTTCTATTTAAAAAGATAGCCTTAAAGGCTATCTTTTATACTTCAGGTAATTATCCAGTTTTATCATCATCCCGTCCCCAGCTGCTTTAACTTCCACTCCTGTTTCCCGGCTTATTTCTTCTGCCAGCAGCCATGGTTTGTTTTTTAGCATGGTAAGTCCAAAGTGGGTCAAGAGGGCCAGTTCAGGTTTTATCCCCCTTATTATTTCTTTACAATTATCCAGGTCCAGATGTTCTACATTATCACCCCCCGGGTGCTTAAAAAGAACTACATTTAGAATAATTATTTTGCTTTTATAATGTTCAATTAATTCTGGAAAGAAAGCAGTATCCACTATTAAAGAAAGATCTAAATCACCGGCTTCAAATTTGAGGCCGTAGGTTTCTACGGAATGTTTATGGATCACCGGAGTAAAAAAAGATACCTCCCCCAGGGAATACTGGCCACCTTCCCTTAATATCTCCACCCTTTCCACTGCTTCCAGAAGATATTTAAATACTACTGGTTCATCACAGTTAACAGCGTCAGAAGGGATAAAAAGGACCCCTCTTTTTTTTAATCTTCCTCCTGTCATAGCTTCAATTAAAACATTAAGGTCAGAGGAATGGTCCAGGTGCCGGTGGGTTAATATAATGGCGTCCAGGTTAGCGGGGTCCAGTTTTGGCCTGCTGGCATAACAGTGTACCAGGGTTCCCGGCCCGGGATCAATCAATATATTCTTTCCTTTTAAGTTTAACCAGGTGCCCGCTGATGAACGCAGCTGCCGGGAAACAACATAACGGGCTCCCCCGGTACCTAAAAATTTAATAAAGTTTTTTGTATCCTTCATATTAAAGTTCCTGAAAGTCATGGACTTCTGCCCCGCAAGTAGGGCAAATCCATTCTTCCGGCAAGTCATCAAAAACAGTTATGGGAAAAACATCATTTTCAGGATCAGCTACCTCAGGATCATAAATATAGCTGCAAACAGTGCAAATATATTTTTTAAACACTTCTCTCCCCCCTGTATTAGAATAAGTCCAGGATTTCTAAATTAATAATTAAACCTTGCTGTCTAAAAGTCCTTCTTTATTAATCTCTTCTTCTTTTTTTATCTTCAAAACAAAGTTAACCCATAAATAACTAACCAGGCCGTACATTATATTTGATAAAATAATACCTGCCCAAATACCAGGGGCACCCTTTTCTAAAATTATACCGAATAAATATGCCAGGGATAACTGGAATACAATTAACCGGAGGGCAGTATTTACCAGGGGAGGAAAACCCCTTCCCATCCCCTGGAAAGAAGCGTTGGAAATCATCCCCATACCAATAAAACCATAGGACAGGGCCACATACCTCATATACTGGACCCCCAGGTTTAAAATATTTGCATCCCGGGTGAATAAACCCATTACAAAAGGCGCCACCAGGGCATAAACTAATCCAACCAGAATCATTATTAAAAAAACAAATAAATTTCCCTTGTGATTAATATCATTAACCCTTTTAAACAGGCCAGCACCATAGTTTTGTCCTACCATGATTATGGTCCCAACCCTTAAACCAACCACTGGCAATAAAGCAACCATCTCTATCCTGAAACCCAACCCGTAGGCTGCAATAATTTCTTCCCCCCCTTCCATATTTAAAATAATGCGGCTTAAAAACAATATAGTTATAGCCATGCTGGCATGGGAAAGGGCAGAGGGAAAACCAACCTTAATTATTTCCATCATGGATCTCAAATCTAATCTAAAGCCTTTAAAATTAAGGCGGATTATACCCTTCCCCATAAGATAATAAACTATTACCACACAACATCCTACCCCCCAGGAGATACCTGTAGC
>SKLX01000128.1 GCA_007121375.1 Bacillota bacterium
ATTTTCCATGGTTATTTCTTCTGCCCCCAAGGATCTGTTATAATTTTCCAGAGCATTGGAGAGAACCTCCCGATTTTCAAGGGGAAATTTTTCCTGAAGATAAATATATTTGTCCTGGTAGCTCTGCCTGCCCCCATAAGGGGCAGTATATAATTCCCTTACCTTCTCCCTGCCTTTTATGTAATCCAGGGCCAGGGGGGGATAAAAGCGCCCCATGATTTCGTTATCCATAAAGAACCTTCCTTTGCTTAAATACTTTTCAGGTAACAATCTAATTCTATCAGTACCCTAAAAAAATTCAAAGGATTAAGAAAAAAAACATAAAAAAGTAATTCCCAAAGGGATAACCCCGTGGGAATCATTATCAGAAAAATAAAATTACAAAGTGATTAGTATTTTACCCAACCGGCTTTTCACCTGGTGGCAAAAAACTCCTTTCTCCGCCCTCTTTTCTAAAAAACTCCGCACCTTCTCCTCAGGATAAGGTTCTTCCTTGCCAAAAACCTTAAGTTCGTTCAGGAAATAGGGGAGGGCCTCCTCTACAGTATCTTCCGCCTCCCTTTTTTCTTCCCATACACTAAAATCCAGGTTATAATTTTTGGCATAAAGGAGGTTTAAGATGTAAATTACATGGGCAGGCCAGGGGGGAAGTTCTTCCTGGAAAACCTCCTGCCACAGGTCCTCCATGGCGCTGCTCTGCCTCCGGCCGGCAAACTGGCTTATATAGCAGTACTTCTTGGAACACTGGAGGGCCTTTTCAATGGTTTCCCAGTTATTGATCCCGGGGCTCATGGAGGCAAAGACCAGGTCAAACTCTCCCCGGAGATTTTCCTGGTCCAGGTCCACCTCCTCCCAGGTGTCCTGGACAGCCCTGACGTTTTTGAGTCCTCTTTTTTTAATTTCTTCTTTTAGATAATCCAGCATGTTCCCCGCCGGTTCCAGGGCTACCACTTCTTTTGCCCCTTTTTCGGCAAAGGCCAGGGTAAAGGGGCCGGGCCCGGCACCAATGTCCAATATCCTGGTGCCCTCCAGGTTTACTCCCTGCTTTTCCAACCATCTGATGACGGAATCTACCCTTTTTCGTCCCTTTTCCCCCATGACGTTATCGGTAAAGTTCTCCGCCCGGGATTCCCAAAAATCCACCGTGTCCCTTAAGGTCTTATTCTTCTTTTTAAAAATAGATTCTTCTTTAGCCTGAAACCAGGCCTTTTCCCAAAATTCCGGGTCCTGGAGTATTTCCGGGTCAGGGGGTAAAATTTCCATCAATTATCATCACTCCCGTATCTTACATATATTTGTATTACTACTAAAAGGTTTGTAACACTATCTTTGCCTTTATTTCTTCAACGTACCTTTCACAATTCCTGCGGGGAATCAATTCTTTAGCAATTTTTTTAATAAAACAGTTTAAATGATTAGTTTAAATGATTATAATTTTTTCATTGATTATTGTATTTTTCCATGATATTATAATTAATAATGTTTTTCTTCTGGAGGTAATTGAAAATGATTATAGGCAAAAGCCGTATAACTGGAAAAGGACAACTACAGCTGCCCTCCAAAATCCGCAAAAAAATTGGTGCTGAAATAGGGGATGAATTACTTTTCAAAGAAAATGATAAGGGTGAAATAATTATTGAAATTATAAAAAAAGAAAGTATCTCCTCATTAGCAGGGTCTCTACCTGCAAAGAAAAAGTTTCCAGGTATTGAGGTAGAGGAAAGTAGTACTCGAGAAAAAGTAGCAGAAAAGGTTGGTAAATATGATAAAGAAAAAGAATAAAAAGGGCTGGCTGGATACAAATGTTATTTTACGTTACTTGATACGAGATAATGAAGCCCTTTTCCAATCGGTAGAACCCCTTTTTTTAAAAGCTGAAAAAGGTGAATTAACCCTTTATATTCATTCCATTACCATGGCCGAGCTGGTATGGACCCTGGAAAGTTTCTATGGTTATGACAAAGAAAAAATTGTTAATGTCCTTATAAGGTTTATTAATGCCCAGGGCATAGAAGCTTTAGAAAAAGAAACCCTTCATAATGCTTTGATTTTATACCTGGATGCTAATGTAGATTATATTGATGCTTATCTCGCCTCCCATGCTGCCTCTTCAGAAATATCTACAATCTATACCCTGGATAGAAAACACTTCAGTAGACTAACCAGTAATGCTGTTTTTCCTGACTCCTCCCCATAAACTTTTCTTTTCTTAATTACTCCTCTCCAGGTAAGAAAGCTTGCTGTGGGAAAGGCTGTGATGGTCAAACATGAACATCCAGCCATCATATTTCTCCGGCCTGAAGACGGAATAACCCGTAGTGTTATAGAGGGGAATTTCCGGCACCTCCTGCGCCAAGACCTCCTGGAGTTCATATATGATCTCCTTTCTCTCCTCTTCATCTATTTCCCTCAGCTGTTCCTGGCAAAGGCGGTCCACTTCATCATTTACATAACCGGGAGTACCGCTGTACCAGTGGCTTTCTTCACTAAAAAACCTGGTCCTCAGGTAATCGGGATCTCCTCCCCAACCCCCGTGGCCTACCAGGGCCATTTCATACTTACCTTCTCCGATGCGGGAGTCCTGGGATTTCATATCTACCGATTCTACCTTAAGGTCAATCCCCACCTGGGAAAGCTGTTCCTTAAGGATTTCCCCTATTATTTTTATAATACGGAAATAGGCATCTAAAGTCAGTCCTTTCCCTTCGTTTCTAAAAGCATAAAGGGTTTAATATGGTTAACGATTGACATTACAACGTTATGACGTTACAATGAAAAAGAGAGGTGATTTTTCATGAATAATGAGATGAAGCGTTCCACAGTCTACTTTAAGCCTGAAATTCATAAGGCTTTACGGCTGAAGGCAGCATCCACAAACCGCTCCATATCGGACCTGGTAAATGAAGCTATGCAACAGGCTCTTCGTGAAGATCTGGAAGATTTGGCCGCTTTTGAAGAGCGTATAGCTGAGCCAACAATAAGCTATGAAGCACTATTGAAGAATCTAAAAGACCATGACAAAATTTGATATTCGTTTTAAAGAATCAGTTGCCAAAGATCTCCGGCAGCTGCCTGTTAAAGACATAAAAAGAATTCTTAGACGCATTGACACTTTAATAGATGAACCACGTCCAACTGGTTGTGAAAAACTTTCTATACAAGAACGATATCGAGTTCGTCAAGGAGATTATCGGATTATTTATGAGGTTGATGATGAAGAGCATACAATTATTGTCACTAAGGTTGGTCATAGGCGAGAAGTCTATAAATAAACTTAAAGCAAGCTTTCCATGGGATGTTGTATTTTTTAAATTAAAAGTAGTTGACGGGCAGGTCTGCTGGCTGCCCGCCAATTTTGGAGGAATGCTTTAACTTCCTTGAGGTTAGGAAATTTGGCCTTCCTGGCCAAAATATTTTATTTTTTAATAATTTTTACCCTTTAACATGACTTTCCCTCCATATAGTATTACTTTTTCTTTTTTAG
>SKLX01000119.1 GCA_007121375.1 Bacillota bacterium
AAAGGGCAAAGAAGCCTTCGCCGGGGTTTATACCTTGTGCTGAAGGTTGTTTTAATGTTGGGAGGTGGAATTAAATGGTTGGTTCTTTAAGGGTTTTTTTAATCGGCTCTACCCAGGAAAAAAATCAATTAATCCCTTCAATAAATTCCACGGGACATAAAGTAATAGGAATATCCAGTGATATTGCCGATTGCCTGAGGCAGATAAAAAGCTTACAGCCGGATATGGTCCTGATAGATGTTCCACCTTATGGAGAGGAGTTTATTCAGCTGGGAAAAGGACTATCCGACGATGGCTACAAAGTAATACTTATAATAGATTATACACAAAGGGATAGACTGCTGAAAGTCTTGGAACATAGATTTTTCCCCTTTTTGATTAAACCAGTCTCAAAGGAGGTGTTGCCTTTATTATTAGATGTTACAAATAATTATTACAGCCACATTCACCAACTGGAGGAAGAAGTTAGAAAGCTGAAAAGGGACCTTATGGCCCGAAAGGTAATTGAAAAAGCCAAGGGAATTCTTATGGAAACCCAGGGGCTATCGGAAAAAGAAGCTTTCCGTAAAATACAAAAGCAAAGTATGAACAAAAGGATTTCCATGAAGAGAATGTCAGAAGCTATAATAATGGCTCATGAAATGAACCATAAAGTTGATACGGGGAAATAATTAACAGTCTTTATAAATAAAATAATATATGAGAACGTAGCAGTTCTAAGGATAGGCAAAGGCGCCAAAAAAACAGCAATTATTATTGCTGTCCAGGGGCGCTTTTTGTTTTGGTCATCTTCAGGTAAGAGGGCCATCGTAGAAGATGGTTTTAAGAAAAGCATGGCCATAAATTAAAATGAGGAGGAATAATAATGACTAATGCTGATGTTTTAAGGATGGCACAGGATCTGGATGTAAAGTTTGTTCGTTTACAGTTCATCGATATTTTGGGAGTGCAAAAGAATATAGCTATAACTTCGGAACAGCTGGGTAAAGCCTTGGATGGGGAATTAATGTTTGATGGGTCCTCCATCGAGGGTTATGTAAGAATTGAAGAGTCTGACATGTACCTTAGACCCGATCCATCATCTTTTACCCTGTTTCCCTGGCGTCCTAAAGAAGGCGCGGTGGCCCGATTGATATGTGATGTATATAATCCCGATGGCACTCCTTTTGCCGGATGTCCCCGGAACAACCTTAAAAGAATATTAAGAGAAGCTTCTGAAATGGGTTATGTTATGAATGCCGGGCCGGAAGCAGAATTTTTCCTCTTTTTAAGGGATGCCGAGGGGCGCCCTACTATTAATACCCATGATTCGGGTGGATACTTTGACATGTCTCCTGTGGACCTGGCCGAAAATGCTCGAAGGGAAATGGTGTTAACCCTGGAGCAGATGGGGTTGGAGATTGAAGCCTCCCACCATGAGGTAGCCCAGGGACAGCACGAAATTGATTTTAAGTATGATGAAGCCCTGGTTACTGCTGATAACCTGGCTACCTTCAAGTTTGTAGTTAGAACCATAGCCTATCGGCATGGTTTGCATGCCACCTTTATGCCCAAGCCAATCTTTGGTATAAACGGTTCAGGAATGCATACCCACCAATCCCTTTTTAAAGAGGGTAACAATGTCTTTTATGATGAAAATGCACCTCAACAGTTAAGCAAGGAAGCCCTTTACTATATTGGCGGTCTTTTAAAGCATGCCCGGGGCTTTACTGCTATTACCAACCCTACCATTAACTCTTATAAGAGGCTTGTACCCGGCTATGAGGCTCCAGTCTACCTGGCCTGGTCTGAACGAAACAGGAGTCCTTTAATTCGGGTGCCTGCCAGAAGGGAAGAAGGAACCCGGGTAGAATTAAGGAGTCCTGACCCTTCCTGCAACCCCTATCTTGCCCTGGCGGTAATGCTAAAAGCCGGCCTGGAAGGTATTAAAAACAATATTGAGCCTCCATCCTCTACCGAAAGGAATATTTATGAATTAACCTTAGAGGAAAGGGAACAAATGGGTATAGGAAGTCTTCCCGGAACCCTCTCAGAAGCCCTGGACGAACTGGAAGGGGATGAAGTTGTGAGAGCTGCCCTGGGTGAACACATTTTTGAACGATTTATTACAGCAAAAAGAATAGAATGTGATGATTTCCAAATTAAGGTTCATCCCTGGGAATTAGATGCTTACCTAACCAAGTTTTAAAACAGGTCTGCAAAAGAGTGGAGGAAATAAATAAAATTATTTCCTCCACTATAAAAAAGGTTTATGAATTAACTCGGGGAGGTGGTAAGTTATTTAACTTACAAAGGGGTAATATGGGGCAAAGATGCTTCCTTCTGGAGATGCTTTAAAAATGTTTGATTGTTCTAATTAAACAATAAAATTACCAGAGGAGGTATAATAATGGATTATGTATTTATTGATACGGTGTGGGTTCTTTTGGCGGCTTTTATGGTATTTCTCATGCAGCTGGGATTTGCCATGGTTGAAGTAGGTTTTACCAGGGGGAAAAACTCTCTGAATATCTTAATGAAAAACGTGGTGGACTGCTGCACAGGAGCTGTTGTCTATTTCATTGTCGGTTTTGCCATTATGTTCGGGACATCCCTGGGTGGTTTTACCGGAAGCAGCGGGTTTTTTCTTTCCGGTGCAGAAAATTTTGATTTTGGCGTTCCTACCATGGTATTTTGGGTTTTCCAGGCTGTATTTGCTGCCACGGCAGCCACTATAGTTTCGGGAGCCGTGGCTGAAAGACTTAAGTTCTCAGCTTATATTTTATCTACAATATTTATTACGGCTATAACCTATCCCATAGTAGGTCACTGGATCTGGGGTGGGGGATGGTTGGAACAGCTGGGATTTTTAGATTTTGCTGGTTCAACAGTAGTTCATTCCGTTGGCGCTTTTGCCGGCTTGATAGCAGCTTATATGGTCGGCCCCCGGAAAGGAAAGTACGTGGACAAAAAAGTAAATGCTATTCCAGGCCATAATATTCCTATAGGCGGTTTCGGTGTATTTATACTGTGGTTTGGCTGGTTCGGTTTTAATGGCGGCAGCACTATTTCGGCAACGGATCCTGCCCTGGCCAGTATAATCGTGGTTACCTTTTTAGGAGGAGCCGCAGGGGCTATAGGATCTATACTTTTTACCTGGATTCGCTTTGGGAAACCAGATCCCAGCCTGGTTTTAAACGGAATCCTGGCAGGGCTGGTTGGAATTACAGCAGGAGCAGACGTTTTTACCCCCACGGGTGCTTTAATCACTGGATTTTTTGCCGGTATTATCATGATAATTGGCGTAGAGTTACTGGATAAAAGAGTTAAGATTGATGATCCTGTTGGTGCTATTTCCGTTCATGGAATAGCCGGAGCTTTTGGTACTCTAAGTGTTGGATTATTTGCCCTAGGAGATGGCTTGTTTTACGGCGGAGGTTTTTCGCTCCTTTTAATTTAGGTAGTAGGTGTGGTGGCAGT
>SKLX01000036.1 GCA_007121375.1 Bacillota bacterium
CCTATAACAGCTAAACTGAGCATTGTTAACCCTATTGATCTATTTTGGTTGACATATTTATAAGGGTGCCTTATTATTAAAAAAAAGAAGAACAGGTGATCTTACATGAGTTTTACCACCAGGGAAATTACATTTACTGCCGTTTTTACCGCTGTGGCCTCCATTTCCGGCCTATTATTACAGCTAATTCCTTCTGCCCTGGTTCCTTTCAGCCTTTTACCCCTTATAGCCATGCTGGCAGGAAGTATTTTAGGCAGTAAACTGGGAGCATTAAGCATGACCCTCTATATGATCCTGGGTCTGGCAGGAATACCCGTACTTTCCAGGCCTCCTTTTGGCGGTCTATCCTATATATTTCAACCCACCTTTGGATTTATCCTGGGATTTATCCTGTGTGCATATACTTCTGGTAAAATACTGGAAAGAAGCCAGGGAAATAATAATTCTTTTCCCCGCTACCTGGCAGCCATGCTCCTGGGCCTTGCCATTTTATATGTCACGGGATTAGCATACTTATACCTGATACTTCACCTTTACCTGGGTCAAGATATAGGGTTTATTGAGCTTTTAACCCTGGGGTTCTTTCCCTTTATCCTTTTTGACCTGGCCAAAGCTTTAATAGCAGTAAACCTGTCCCGTACCCTGGTCAAAAGGATTAGACCAGCTTCCCTTTCAAAAAACAAGTAATTTGTTAAGGATAGTGCCCTTAGATATCTACCAGGTAGCGGGGATTATCCCGGATATACCCCCTTATGTTTTTAACGGTGGTACGCCTGATCCTTTGTATGGCTTCCCGGCTGTAGAAACCAATATGGGGGGTAATAACCACATCTTCCCGGTGAAGGAGAATGTGGTTTCTAACCACCTTCTGCAATGATTCCTGGGGAACCTCTGGGGAAAACAACCTTTTTTCTTCCTGTATCAAGTCTTCTCCTTCTAAGACATCTAACCCTGCTCCAGATATGGTCCTTTCCTCCAGGGCAAGAAGGAGGGCTTCCGTGTCCACCAATTCTCCCCGGGCAGTATTGATAAGGAGGGTGCCCTTCTTCACACTTTTAATATTATCCTTGTTTATCATGTGATAGGTTTTGTCATTTAGGGGGGCATGCAGAGTTATAACGTCTGAATTCTTAAGGAGAAACTCCAGGGGCACGTAACGAAAGTCCATGATTTCTGCCAGGAAGGACTGCTTTTGAACATCATAAGCCAATACCTCCATTCCAAATCCTTTGGCCATGCGGATAACATGAAGGCCAATATGACCTGCTCCAATTACCCCCAGGGTCTTATCTTTGAGATCAAAACCCTGGAGTCCCTCCAGTTCAAACCTTTCCCTGATGGTGCGGTAATAAGCTTTATGGACATTTCGGGATAAGGCCAAGATAAGGGCAAAGGTATGTTCCGCCACAGTGTTTTCTCCGTAAAGGGGAACATTGGAAATTAAAATACCCTTGGTTTTACATGCTTCCAGGTCAATATGGTCATAACCCGTAGAACGGGTAGCAATGAGCTTTAAACTGGTCAGGGCTTTCAGGACTTTCTCCGTTATCCTGGAGTAAACAAAAATAGAAAGAATTTCAGCCTCCTCTATCTTGGACATATATTTGTCCAGGTCTTCCTCTACCAGAGGGGCATCAATAAAAGCCAGGGAAAAATCCTTTCTCAAACTTTTTCGAAAATACTCCTTTTCTTCCTTATCGGTTTCAAAAAAAACAACTTTTTTCTTCAAGCTTTTACTCACTCCTGACTGGAAGAATAATATCTTTATTATTTTTTCTTTTAAGTTAGGGATTATACGGCCTTCATGTGGCTAGCGTTTTTCTGATTTAGCTTTATAGTCAGGAAATAAAAAAACTGGTATAGGATATACCAGCTTCAGCTATATTTAATCTTCCTTTAACTTTTTAATTTCTTGACGGGCCAACTCATCACAACGGTTATTGTAAAAGTTATCGGCATGACCCTTTACTTTTATAAATTTTACCGTATGCTTCCCCGTCAAGGCTAAAAGTTTTTCCCATAGATCCTTATTTTCTACGGGGGTTTTCTGGACGGTTTTCCAGTTGTTCCCCTTCCATTTTTCCAACCACCCTTTGTTAAAGGCATTTACCAGGTAAGCACTGTCACTGTACAGGTTGACCCGACAGGGATATTTTAAAGCCTTCAGGGCCTCCACGGCAGCCTTCATTTCCATCCTCTGGTTGGTGGTCTGCCTTTCGCCCCCTGATATTTCCCTTTTTTTATCCCCGTAAATCAGCACAGCAGCCCATCCCCCCGGACCAGGATTTCCGGAACAGGCCCCATCGGTATATATTTCTACTTCTTTCATAATAACAACTTCCTCAAAGAATTTTTTTAGTTAATCAGGATTAGTATATCACATCTGGAAAGGAAGAGGAATTGCCCCGGGATAAGAAAAATGTTAATATTACAATTACCATAAAATAATTTATCCGGAGTGGTTTAAATGAAAATTGATATGGAACTGGCCTACGGCAAAGGGACCCTTCCCTTAAAAATAGAAGGCAGAGTAGAACTTGTAACTCCACCTTCAAAACCTCCAGGAAAAGATCCAGCCAGTATTATAAAAAACCTTTTTAAAAAGCCCCTGGCTTCACCTCCCCTCAGGGAAATAATAAGGCCCGGCAGTAAAACAGCCCTGGTTGTGTCTGACCACACCCGGGTTACAGGCAGTAAAGTCTTCCTGCCTTTACTGGTGAAAGAAGTGGAGGAGGCAGGGGTTTCCTCCCGGGATATTACTATTATTATTGCCACGCGTATGCATCGGTCCCTGAAAAGAGGGGAAATAGAAGATATTGTGGGAAAAGATATTATGGACGCTGTTGAAATAGCAGTCCACGATGCAGAGAAGGAAAGAGACCTGGTTTATGTGGGAACCACCTCCCGGGGCACTCCCGTTAAACTAAACAAGCATTACATGGAGGCCCATTTTAAAGTCCTTACGGGAAGCATCGTATACCACTACTTTGCCGGTTTCGGCGGGGGTAGAAAAAGTATAATACCGGGGATAGCTTCCCGGGATACCATCCTGGCCAACCACATGCTGGTTTTTGACCCTGCCAGGGAGGGAGTTCATCCCAAAGTTTATCCGGGATCTTTGGAAGGAAACCCGGTCCATGAAGATATGCTGGAGTCCACCCACCTGGCTCCCCCTGATTTTATACTGAACACTATCCTGGACATTAAAGGCCATATAGTGGACGGAGTGGGGGGAAACTATGAAAGAGCCCATCTGGCCGGATGCCATAAGGCAAAAGAAACATTTTCTGCACCCATAAAGGAAAAAGCTGACCTGGTAATAGCCAGCTGCGGAGGACACCCTAAAGACCTGAATATGATTCAGATCCAAAAAACCCTCTTCAATGTTTCCCGGGCAGTTAAAGAAGGGGGAACCATAATTCTCCTGGCAGAATGTTCAGGAGGAATGGGGTCAGACCGTTTTCTTCACTGGTTTGATTACCCTGACCCGGGCAAGGCAGAAAAAGTTCTTCGCAAAAAGTTTGAGCTGAACGGGTTTACCGCCCTGTCTGTTATGAATATATGCCGTAAGAACCAGGTAATTTTTCTGTCTCAACTCCCCGATGAAACAGTACGGAAAATGGGAATGGAACCGGCTAAAAATTTGGAGGAAGCTTTACAGAAAAGTAAAAACAACCAGAATAAAGCTTCCCTGACCTATATTATACCCTGGGGAAGCACCACCGTGCCTTTAATGACCGGTATATAAATTTTATTTAATCTCCATGGAAGTTAGTTAATATTTAAAAAACTACCAATGTTTTTTTAACCCCCTTTAATCAAGGGGGTTTTGTTTTACATATATATGTTCAGGTATATAAAATTTTACCATGTATAATAATTCTTGTATATTAAAAAAATACAATTTAAGCCTTTATCTATTAAAAGGAGAAGAATATGCTAAAGCACTTTTATAAAAGGATTAAAAGATATATGGTACCCCTGAACAAAGGTCCGGGAGAAAAGAGTTACCTAAAAAATGAATCCTCCTTTCTTCCTACTAAAAACCTGCAGGAAAGGGTCAAACAAATCAAAGATACCTTTGCCCCCTCCGATGACTTAATTATAAGGGATATAACCTTTGGTTCAGAACTTCAAATAAATGGCACCCTGATATATATTGATGGACTGGTTGATAAATCCATACTGAACAATAGTATTTTAAGGCCCCTTTTGATTGAATCCCGGGAAGTAAAACCTAGTAAAGGGTATACCAGGGAAAACATATATCGGCGCCTTCACAGGGAAATTCTGACTACCAATGAAATTGAGGAAACCAACCAGATTTCCCTGGTTATAGATAAAATTTTAACGGGGGAAACAGCCCTTATTATAGAAGGCCAGGAACAAATGATGATCTTCGGTGACACCCGGGGGTGGAAGGACAGGGAAATAATCGACCCGGAAAATGAAACGGTTCTAAGGGGCCCCCGGGAGGGTTTCACCGAATCCTTCCGGGATAATACTGCCCTTATCCGGCGCAGGATCAAGGACCCCCGTTTGTTTTTCGATTCCATGAAAATAGGTAAAATCACCAGGACAGAAGTATCCCTGGTTTATATAAAGGGACTGGCCAACGATAAAATAGTGAAAGAAGCAAGACAAAGGCTTCAAAGAATAGATATTGATGGAATACTGGAGTCTGCCTACCTGGAGGAATTTATTGAAGACTGCCCCTGGTCCCTTTTTCCTCAAATTGAACACACGGAAAGGCCCGACAAGGCTGCGGCTGCCCTCCTGGAGGGGAGAATAATTATAATTACCGACAACACCCCTATAACTTTAATCATACCCATCACTTTTTTCCAGTTCATGCAGGCCGCTGAAGATTACTACGACCGCCCCTTTATAGGGGCTACTCTCCTCCGCTGGCTCAGGCTATTTGCCGTAAACGTTTCCTTAATTTTTCCCGCCTTTTATGTGGCCATTACAACCTTTCACCAGGAAATGATCCCCGGGCCCCTTTTAATTAGTCTGGCGGCCACCCGGGAAGGAGTCCCCTTCCCGTTAGTTGTAGAAGTTTTGGGGCTAGAGTTTTCCTTTGAAGTCCTCAGGGAAGCAGGAGTTAAGCTTCCCCGGCCCCTGGGCCAGGCCCTGAGTATTGTAGGAGCCCTGATCCTGGGAGACGCCGCCATCAGGGCCGGGCTGGTTTCCCCGGCTATTGTCATTGTAGTAGCCATGACAGCCATAACCTCCTTTGTAATTCCTGCCTTCAGCATGGGCTATGCCTTAAGGCTGTTAAGGTTTCCCCTGGCCTTACTGGGAGCCTCCCTGGGCCTTTACGGGGTAATGTTAGGGCTCCTGGGAATTTTAATCCACGTTACCTCTTTGCGTTCCTTTGGAGTACCCTACCTGGCTCCCCTGGCTCCCCGGCACCTGGAAGACGCTAAAGACATCTTTATCCGCCTACCCCACAGGCTCATCCAAAAAAGACCCTGGATTGCCCGTTCCTACGACCTTATCCGGAGGGAGCCAGTGGATATGGACAAAAAACCTGACCCGGGAAAAAAGGGTTAAGAAGGGAGGAATCTAATGCTGGAACAGGGTATAATATCACCCCGCCAGGCCATGGAACTTATGGTCACCACCATTATAGCCACAATAATACTTTTTGTGCCTAATTTTACCGCCAGGGAAGCTTTGCAGGATGCCTGGATTTCTGTAGTTATAGCCACCCTGGCCGGCATTATGCTGGCCTTCCTGGTTACTACCCTGGGAATGCGCTTCCCCAATCAAACCATGATCCAGTACAGCCAGGACCTCCTGGGAAAGTTTTTGGGAAAAGGAATTGGCCTTTTATATATCTGGTTTTACCTTCACATAAACGCTATAATCATTAGAGAATTTGGAGAATTTATGAAAACAGCCTTTATGCCCGACACCCCCTTAATTGTTTTTACTGTTACCATTGTTCTCCTGGCTGCCTTTGCCGTCAGGGGTGGTTTGGAAGTAATCGCCAGAATGAACGAATGGCTCCTGTTATTATTTCTATTTACCTTTATCATTATTTCTTTCCTGGCTCTGGGTGAAATTGACCTGAACAATTTCAAGCCGGTAGCTGAACATAACCTTCTCCCCCTTCTCCGGGGAGCCTTTGCTCCTACCAGCTGGATGGGGGAGATTGTAGCTATTACCATGGTTATCCCATACATAAACCAGCCGGGAAAAAGCAGGCGTTATGGGGTAGGTGCAGTTATCCTGGTGGGCCTGCTTCTCCTCCTCTCCATTTTTACTTCCGTCGGCGTCCTGGGTGCCCCCAGCACAGCTAAATTTCAGTTCCCCTTATTGGAAATGGTGAGGTTAATCAATATTGCTGAATTCATAGAGCGTATTGACGCCCTGGTTATGGTTACCTGGGTTGCTGGAGTATATATTAAAATTTCCGTATTTTTTTACGTTGCCGTCCTTGCCATCAGCCAGTGGACCCAAATCCAGGACTACAAACCTGTAACCTTTCCTGTAGGAGTAATACTAACAGCCTTTTCCCTCCTCATTTTTGAAAATACGGTAGAGCTGGCTGATTTTCTTTCTCAAACTTTTCCTTCCTATGCCCTTTACCTTTTTGAAGGAGGTATACCCCTGCTCCTTTTAATAACTGCCCTGATTACTGGAAAAAGGGGAGAAAAAAACTGATGAGAAAAACTGTAACCCTTATCCTGGTATTTTTCCTTTGCCTGACCTCTTCCAGTTGTTGGGACCGGCGAGAAATTGATGAAATTGGTATAGTAACCTATATGGCCGTAGATTACGACCTGGAAAAAGAAAAATACCTCTTAACCAGCTGTATAATTAGGCCGGCAGAGGTGGCCATGGGCTTAGAAGAAGGGTTGCCGGGAAGAAGAGGCCCC
This sequence comes from Bacillota bacterium, assembly GCA_007121375.1. GTDB lineage: Bacteria > Bacillota > Dethiobacteria > SKNC01 > SKNC01 > SKLX01. Next base: position 6,888 of record SKLX01000036.1, read on the forward strand.
AATTATTGTATAACTTCCATGGGAGACTCTATTTTTCAAGCCAATAAAAGACACCAGCTGCGCTCTCCCCGCACCGTCTTCCACGGTCATACCGTTATAGTGGCAATTGGAGAAGAGACGGCCAGGCAGGGGTTAAAAAAGGTGGTAGACTACCTTAGCAGGGAAGTTGAACTCCGCTTAAACTTGTGGATTGCCGTGGTAGAAGGGGATGGTAAAGACCTGTGTCTCCATGCCCAATTTGAGGAACTCCTTTCTTCAGAAATTACCCAAATCATACTGCGCCAGAGGAAATTTTCCCTGATCTATGATTCAAGCCTTAAGGAGGTCCTGGACAGCTTGAACTCCCAGGGAATAGAACCGGTCCTTACCAAACTGGAGATTATAGAAGACCCCCTGAAGCCAGAAGAAATCCAGGACCCATTAGGAATTGTAGAAGAAGAAGGAAAAGAAAAAGAAGATCTAAAAAGAGAAGTAGTACAGGTAAGGGGGGCTGCCTACTTTAAGGGAGACAGCCTGGCAGGATTTTTAGATGAAAAGGAAACCAATGGCCTTTTATGGCTCCAGGATAAAATGGGAGAAGTTACCCTGGTAATTAAAGATCCTCCAGGAACTCCGGGCCGTTTTACCGTGGATAAAATAAAAGGAAGGGCTGAAACAAAACCCCTTGTGGAGGGTGAAGACATGACCTTCCTGGTTAAAGTAAAAAGTGAAGGAAACCTGATAGATTATATAGGGGAAGAAGATTTCGTTGAGCCGGAAATAATTAATATTTTAGAAGACAAACTCTCCAAAATCATTAAAGATGAAATTCTTACCGTGGTAAATACAGCCCAGGAGCAGGAAACAGATTTTTTAGGCCTGGGCCGGGAACTACACCGAAACAACCCGGAAACATGGAAGAAGGTTAAAGAAAACTGGGAAGAAATTTTCCCCCAGGTTAAAGTAGAAGTTGAAGTGGACACTGCCATTCGAAGAATAGGCCTTACCACAGAACCTCCTGATTATAATTAGTTTTTGAAGGAGAGGCTTAATGATGCTTTTTCTGGTTATAATTCCCCTGGTTTTAATAACCTATCTAGAAGGAAAACCCCTGATTGAAGGCAAAAAATGGAGAGAGCTGGCAGTTTTTACCTTCCTCATGGCCCTGGGAGCATACCTGAGCATTGGCCAGACAGTTGGTTTTACAATTCCCAACCCTACTCCCCTTCTGGAAAGGATATTCCGGGTGGAATTTTAAAAGACAATCATGCCCGGAGATTCTTCCACCTGCCTTGCGGCAGTTTCCAGAATCTCCTAAAAGGGGTCAGTCCCCTAGTGCTACAGCCAAGAAACGGTACTTAAGTACAAAATAGCCCTCAACCAGTTCTTCTCATTTTCTGAAAAAGAAATTATGCAGGTTACTCCCCGGGACGTTAAGGGGTGGAAGGTTAGCTTAATGAAAAAGGGTTTAAAGCCCAGGAGTTCACAGCTGAAATTGTCAGCCCTAAAAAGCTTTTATGCATTTTTGTTGGAAGAAGAAATCCTGGACTATGATCCTAAAGTTGTTGTCTGAGAGGAGCGTAGAAAGCCAGTACCTTTTCCCCAATCCGAGGGGGAACCCATTGAGCCGTATGCGGGTGGAGCAGATATTTAAAAAGTACAGCGAACAATTGGGGTTTGATTTTAAGATAACCCCCCATGTTATGAGGCACACCTTTGCTACCCATCTGGTTGAAAAAGGTATGGATCTTAGATACGTTCAGGAGCTTTTGGGTCATAAAAAGATTAACTCCACCGGGATTTATACCAACCCCAGCGAAGAGTACAGAAAAGGGAGGGTTATAATGGTGGATAAATACTGGGTGCTAAAAAACGACAGCATAGACAAAGAGTCCTTGGAGATAGTAAATGATTACCTGCTAAGCAAGAAAGCTGCTAAGTTAGCAGAAACTACAGTAACAAGAAGTAAAAGGGAAATAGAAATCTTTTTGCTGGACTGTGGAAAGCCCATCAAAGAATTAACAAAAGAGGATGTGTTAAGCTATATTAATACTTCCATGAAAGGCCTGAAGGAAAAGTCGGTCAGGTGTAAAATATCCTTTTTGGATTGCCTTTTTAAATTCTGCCTGTTTGAAGGACACATTGATAAAAAGCTGATAAAAAGCCGCTGGAAACCGAAGTTGCCGAAATCTCTGCCAAAATATCTGGAAAAACAGGAGCAGGCCAAGTTAAAGCTAAAAGCAAATGAAGCGGGGCTGCGAAATGAGTTAATATATGAGCTCTTCCGCTCCACGGGCTGTCGACGCAGCGAAATATGGGGGCTGAGGCGGTGATGGAGGCCCTTTATGCTACCGGGGCTAGGGCCAGCGAATTAATAAGCATTCGTCGGGAGGATGTCAACTGGGAAGACCGCTTTATCCGCATTAGAAAGGGTAAAGGAAAAAGGGAAAGACTGGTTTTCTTTTCCTCTGAATGTGGAGAAAGGCTGAAAGCATACCTGGCTACAAGAGAGGATGAAAAATCAAGTTTGTTTTTATACTCTAATGGGAGGCCCCTTAGATACCACAATATAAAGATATATTTTCGAAAGTGTCAGGACTCACTTGGTTTTATGGTTACGGCCCACAGGATCAGGCACACCCTGGCGGTAGAACTGGCAAGTAAAGGAATGGACATAAACGAGATCAGGGCTCTTTTGGGCCATGAGAATTTGAAGTATGCCAAAACTTATGCCCAGGCTCACTAATAGGGTCTTAAAAAATGAATATGATAAGTATTACTTGTAAAAGATGTCTGTTTTATAAAGACTGATTTAATTACTAATAGGTAGAGTTTTTATTTTTTTATAGGCTCCATCTAAGCTCGTTGTTGATATTTAGATAATAATCGAAGCTTTTTCTTAAGGAGTATAAATAAAAGTACACTTATAAATTCTTCCAATAACCGTAAATAAGCACGAAAAACGATAGTGACACTAACGGGCATTACCGTAATAAAATAGGCTTTATCCCGAGGTGTTTTACAAAAATATTTGTACTTTAACTTGAGAGTAGATTCTACTTCTATTTTTATCATAATAGGAATAGGAGATCTCTTTCAGTATATTACCAAAAAAAATTCCAACCCTATACGATTTTATAATGTGCTATTGTTTGATGTAAAAATTTATGAGTAGCATTTTTTGATTTAAACCATTAAATCTGATAAAATATTTTTAAGCTATTAAGTGGGGGAGTGGTTACTTGAATAATGAGTTTCTTTTCAAGGAGATTGAAAACTTACCAGAGCATTTAAAGGAAGAGTTGCTCAACTATATTCAATTCCTGAAAAGCAAGGCAGAAAAGGAAAGGTATGATCTGGCTTTAGCAAGCGAATCTTCGCTAAAAAAGGACTGGCTGAGGCCTGAGGAGGATGAAGCTTGGAGCGACTTGTAAGAGGCGATGTTGTAGTTATACCTTTTCCTTTTTCTGATTTAACCCGGGCCAAGCGCCGCCCTGCACTTGTTTTAAGTGCACTGCCCGGGAATGATTTGATTTTATGCCAGATTACCAGCCGAGAAGTCCGGGACATTTATGCTGTTGTCCTTCAAAATGAAAATTTTGAAAGTGGAAACCTCAACCGAACCAGCAATATTAGGCCCAATAGATTATTTACTGCTGATGCAAATATAGTGTTATACAAAGCTGGTCACCTTAAGACTAAAAAAATGCATGAAGTTTTAGAAGTAGTAATAAATTTGTTTCGCTGATTTTTTGGCCCGATATATTTATTAATTTTTACACACAGATTAAAAGTTTGTTAAAGCTTTGGTTTCTCTATACAAACTTACAGCCAACTTCTGCAATATTATTCTGGGTGTGACCTCCTCTAAAATTACTTGGTTAAGACCCTATAGCATGATATGTCATCATTTTTTGAATTATATCAGGGCTATACTGTGATTATTGAATTATCTTTCAAAAAATGCTATCATTAACTCGAGTTGCTTTATAGTTTTAAAAGTTAGGATTAAATTCAAGCTTATATTGGATAAATAAAGTAAAAAAATCCTCATTTCTGAATTAAAAGGGATGTTTCTGTAGCCTATCTAGAAGGAAAACCTCTGGTTGAAGGCAGAAAATGGAGAGAGCTGGCAGTTTTTACCTTCCTCATGGCCCTGGGAATATACCTGAGCATTGGCCAGACAGTTGGTTTTACAATTGCCAACCCTACTCCCCTTCTGGAAAGGATATTCCGGGTGGAATTTTAAAAGACAATCATGTCCTTTATGTTTTCCAAAGTCTTTTCTCCAATTCCCGAAACCCGGGTTATTTCTTCAGGGGAACGGTAGGGGCCATTTTCTTCCCTATCCCTGAGAATGGCCCCGGCCCTGGCCGGCCCTATGCCTGGAAGTTTTTCCAGTTCCTCCTGGGAAGCAGTGTTTATATTAATTTTCCCATTAGAACTTCCGGAAGTTTCTACGGGGGGTATATAGTCTTCCCCCTCCAGGGGAATATAAACCTGGCTCCCGTCATAGAGGAGGGCTGCCAGGTTTACCCCCTCCTGAAGGGCCTCATCATTAAACCCTCCTGCTTTCTCTACGGCATCCACCACCCTGGCCCCTTCTCTGAAACTATAAACCCCGGGATAATTCACCCCTCCCGCTACATGAATAACAATTTCGCCGGGCTCATCAATTATTTCCTCTGCCTCCTGGAGAGGTTCATCAAAACCCTCCCCTGCCTTGATTATTTCCACTCCCCCCGTCTGAGAAGCAGCCCAGGACTGATAACCCCGGTACCCTATACCTGCTATGATTAACAAACCTAACACCATATAAAAACCATAATCCCGGAAGCTAAAAATCCTCATTCCCTTTCACCTCATCCTGTATTTTTTTATAATATATTCCCCTTATACCTTAATTTTCCTCTTTCCTGAACAAAGACCTTAAATTTTTTTTCAAAAAAAAGGACACCCGGGAAATGCTCCCCATGTCCTTTTTTATATATTACAGTTCTATTTATTTCTTTCTATTTAACTACCAGGTTAACCAGCTTGTTGGGAACGATGATTTCTTTAACAATCTCTTTTCCCTCCAGCTGAGATTGAATTTTAGGTAAAGATTTAGCAGTTTTTAAAAGCTCCTCCTTGCTGGAATCTGCGGAGACCACTACTTTATCCCTTACTTTTCCATTAATCTGGACCACTACCTCCACATCCGCAGCCTTCAATGCTTCCTGGTCATATCCCGGCCAGCTTTGCAGATGGACACTTTCCTCATGACCCAGGATACTCCACAGTTCCTCCGTAATATGAGGGGAAAAGGGGGCCAGGAGAAGGATTAAGTTGTTGGCTCCTTTTAAGAAAAGATTTTCTTTTATCTCCCCTGCTTCCACCTTATCCAGGTAGTGGTAAAGGGAATTTACCAGTTCCATAATGGCGCTGATGGCTGTGTTAAAATTAAATCTTTCCTGGACATCCTCGCTGACCCTTTTAACGGCAGAATTAATCATCTGGTAGACTTCCCTTTCCAGGGAGTTAAGCTCATTTACCTTGATCGATTCCTGGTGGGATTTCCTTAAAAGGTCCCTATTATCGTTAACCAGTCTCCAGACCCGGCGCAGGAAGCGGTAGCAGCCCTCTACCCCCTTGTCGCTCCAATCCAGGTCCTTCTCAGGAGGAGCGGCAAAAAGAATAAAAAGCCTTCCCGTATCAGCCCCATACTTCTCCACTATTTCATCGGGAGTAACCACGTTTCCCTTGGATTTAGCCATTTTAGCTCCATCCTTATAAACCATTCCCTGGGCCAGGAGTCGGGAAAAAGGCTCTGTTATTCCGGTAAGACCCGCGTCATAAAGGACCTTGGTAAAAAATCGGGAATACATAAGGTGAAGGATAGCATGTTCAATACCACCTATATACTGGTCCACGGGAAGCCAGTAATCTACCTCTTCCCTTTCAAAGGGTAAATCCTCTGAAAAAGGACTGGCATATCTCAAGAAATACCAGGAGGAACAAACAAAGGTATCCATAGTATCTGTTTCCCTCTGGCCTTCTCCACCGCACTGGGGGCAGGAAACCCTTTTAAACTCCTCCAGGGTTTTAAGGGAAGACTGGCGGGAGCTTTCAAACTCCACCTCCAGGGGAAGGTGCACTGGCAGGTCTTCATAAGGCACAGGGACTGTGCCGCAGCTGTCACAGTAAATGACAGGGATGGGAGCCCCCCAGTAACGCTGCCTGGAAACCAGCCAGTCCCGGAGGCGGTAACTTACATCTTGCCTCCCCCAGCTGTTTTCTTCCAGGTAAGCAGTTATTTTACCAATACATTCCCGGGAATCCATACCGTCGAAGGGCCCCGAATTAACCATAATTCCAGGCTCCTCATAGGCCTCTATCATTTCCTCGGAGATTAGATCTTGATCTGGCGGCTTTATTACCAGTTTTACAGGCAGGTTGTATTTTTTAGCAAAGATAAAGTCCCTTTGATCATGGGCCGGGACAGCCATTATGGCACCGGTACCGTAGCTCATAAGAACATAGTTTCCAACCATAATGGGTATTTCCTCCCCGTTAAGGGGATTTATACAGTATGCACCGGTAAAAATCCCCAGCTTCTCTGTTTCAGCCGAGGCCCTGTCAATTTCACTAACCCTTCTCATCTCCTCCACAAAGCTTAAAACTTCCTTTTCCCGGGAAGTGCCTTCTACCATCTCTTTTACATAAGGGTGCTCGGGAGCTAATACCATGTAGGTGACCCCATAAAGGGTATCGGGCCTGGTGGTGAAAACATTGATTACCTTTGAGGAATCTTTTACGGGAAAATTAACTTGTGCACCCTCACTGCGGCCTATCCAGTTTCTTTGCATAATTTTAACCCGTTCCGGCCACCCCTCCAGGATATCCAGATCCCCCAAAAGGCGGTCAGCATAACGGGTTATGGCAAAAAACCACTGCTCCAGGTCCTGGGGGGACACCCGGGTACCACACCTCCAGCAGACATTATCTATAACCTGTTCGTTGGCCAAAACAGTTTCACACTGGGAGCACCAGTTTACTGCTGCCTTTTCTTTATAGGCCAGGCCCATTTCATACAGCTTTAGAAAAAGCCATTGGGTCCATTTGTAGTAATCGGGGTAGCAGGTAGTAACTTCCCGTTCCCAGTCATAGCTAAGGCCCAGGGAGTCTTGCTGCTTCTTCATAAAAGCGATATTTTCATCCGTCCAGCGGGCAGGATGGACCTTATGCTGAATGGCAGCATTTTCTGCGGGAAGTCCAAAGGCGTCCCATCCCATGGGATGAAGAACATTAAACCCTTTCATCCTGAAAAAGCGGGCTAAAACATCCCCGATGGAATAAACCCTCATATGACCCATATGGAGTTTCCCTGAGGGGTAGGGAAACATCTCCAGGACATAATACTTTTTCCTTCCCGGGTCAATCCTGGTTTGATAAAAATTATTATCTTCCCAAATCCTTTGCCACTTGGGTTCAATTTCTTTTGGATTGTAATCTGACACCCTTCTCGCCTCCTGTAGCTTAAATATTAGATATATGTAAAAAACTCCCGCCTATCAGGGCGAGAGCATTTATCTCGCTATATGACTCAAGTTTTTAATGGTTAATTAATGCTGAACATCCTCCTGAAGTATCTATTGTTATTCGGCTGTATCTGCAAAACTAATGGAATTAAGGGAATTATCTTCAGGATAAATCTGGGAGGAATTCTTCCACAAACGCTCCAGGTTATAAAAACTTCGAACATCTGGCTGGAATATGTGTATTACTACTTCTCCAAAGTCCAGGAGAACCCACATCCCATCCCGGTATCCCTCCTGCCTTAAGAGGACATATTTATGCTCGTCCAGCTTTTCCACTAAATGGTCGGCAATGGCTTTAACCTGTAAGGCTGTATTTCCCGAACAAATAATAAAGTAATCGGCAACTAATGAGATTTTTCTTATGTCACAAACCACCACATCTATTGCCTTTTTTTCTTCAGCCAGGTTAACGGCTTTTGAAGCTAAATTCTTAGCCGTTTGGTTCACAAAACCCCTCCTTAATAATTATTGTTTTAAGCCCTTATATTATGTATTATACAATATTCCGCCAGTTCTGTTAACTACCTTTCTTGAATATCTTGTCCCTACCTGAGAGAATGTAATTTCTAAAATCCACCGAATCGGAGTGCAGAAGCAGGCCCCTGTCCAGGACATACCTGATGGTTTGATCCAGGGCCAGGAGAAGGGCCTCTTCCAGGTCTTGAAAGGCCGCTTCCCTTATTTCTTCTACTCCAGGATAGGAGCGGTTTTCTTCTATATAATCAGCCAAAAACACCAGGCAGGCAAGCTTTCCCATGGAAGCTTTTCCCGTGGTGTGGAACCTGATGGCTTCTATTATATCTTTATCTTCTATCCCCAAGTCTTTTTTTACCAGCAAGGCTCCCAGGGGGCCATGAAGCAGGTCAGGGTTTTCTTTTTCTATCGGGGATATTTCTATTTTCATATCAAGGGCTATTTCCAGGAGTTCTTCCGGGGAATGTTTTTTACCGTAATCATGGAGAAGGCCTGCCACCTCCGCCTTCTTTTCATCTTCACCATAATGGGATGCCAATTTCTGGGAGACTTTTTTTACTCCCAGGGAATGACAATATCTTTCCCTGGATAAAGCTTTCTCTATAATTTTTTCTAAATCTCTTGGCTCCATGTTATCACCTGCCGGTATTACATTTCGACAACTCCGAGTATTCTACCTGCAGGCCACAATAAAAAAGGCAACTTTACGCTGCCTTTAGTGTTCTTCCCTTGGTTTAGCTTCATTAACCACTATTTCTCGACCTTCCAGGCCTATGCCGTTCATAGCCTGAATCATCTTTTCAGCTTCATCCTGGGGAACCTCTACAAATCCATATCCCTTAGACCTTCCTGTTCGATTGTCCGTTATAATTCTGCAACTTAATACTTCTCCATGTTCTGAAAAAGCAGACAAGAGATCATCTTCCCTTAAAGCCCAGGGGATATTCCCCACATATAGGGTTTTGTTCATTACGTCACCTCTCTTTCCTGAACCTTCCTATATTATTGACTAAAAGGAATTTTTTTATACCTGACTGTAGAGCTTATTTTTCAATATATAATGTTCCACCCCGCTGGTGGTAAGATACTTGATAGTCTTTCCTTTCTTTACCCTTCTCCTGATGCAGGTAGAAGAAATGGCCATGCCTGGAATAGATAATATTAAAATTTTGGAAAAAAGCCGGTAATCCAGGGACTTCAGTTTTTCTTCCAGGTGATCCAGGGAAAAACCAGGGCGGGTTACAGCAATAAAATGGCACATATCCAGTAACCTATCATAACCCTCCCAGGTGGTAATATCCAGTATGGCATCTGCCCCTGTAATAAAATATATTTTTTTATCGGGACCCAGGAGATTTCTAAAGTAGGCCACGGTATCAACGGTGTAAGTATAACTTTCTGCCTCCAGTTCTACCCGGGAAACTTTAAAAATGGGGTTATTAATAGTAGCTATAATAGTCATCAGATAGCGATGCTCCTGGTGACTTAACTCTCCCTTTTCTTTATGGGGCGGGTATCCTGATGGGACAAATATAACCTCCTCCAATCCGTATCTTTCCCTGGCTTCCTCGGCTGCCAACAGGTGCCCCAGATGAATAGGGTCAAAGGTTCCCCCCATAATGCCTATACTTTCACCTTCCACTTTCTTTTCCTTCAATTAAATTCACCACCCTTATCAGTTAAAGGATTCCTCAGAGTAAGTGAACTCCATGGGGCCTATCCGTACCGTATCTCCCTCCTGAATACCTTTTTCTTTTAAGGCTTCCTCCACCTTTATCCTCTTAAAGAATCTTTGAAGCCTATCCACGGCTTCCTCATTGTCAAAATCCGTCATATGGACAAATTTTTCAATTCCTTTTCCCTTAACTTCATAAACCTCTCCATCAAATATTATCTCCAGCTCCTCTTTTTCCGGGGCTTTATAAACTTTAACTTCTTCTTTTGGAGGCTTTTCTTCTTCCTTTACCTTTTCTTCCTCCTCAATTCTATCCAGGGATTGAGATATATAGTAAATAAGCTCCTGGATACCTTCCCCCGTCAGGGCCGATATGCCGAAAACCGGGCATTTTTTCTCCAGCTCATCTATTATTATCTGAAAATTCTCTTTACCCTGGGGAAGGTCTATTTTATTGGCTGCAATTATTTGGGGCTTATCCTTAAGTTTTTCGCTGTATTGAAGGAGTTCTTCCTGGAGGGAATTAAAATCAGCTAAAGGATCTCTGCCTTCCGTTTCTGCGGCATCCAGGATAAAAAGTAGGACCCGGGTTCTTTCAATATGGCGCAAAAATTGAAGGCCCAGGCCCACTCCCTGGTGGGCTCCCTCAATTATCCCGGGGATATCCGCTACTACAAAACTCTTTCCCGGGGCAACCTGAACCTGGCCCAGGTTAGGAGTCAGGGTAGTAAAGGGATAAGAAGCAATTTTAGGTTTGGCAGCAGATATCCTGGATAAGAAGGTGGACTTTCCCGAATTGGGGTAGCCCACTAGGCCCACATCAGCCAGGAGCTTTAACTCTAAAACCACCTGTCTTTCCTCCCCCGGCTCTCCCTTTTCCGCTAACCTGGGGGCCTTGCGGGTAGGAGAAACAAAGCGGGCATTTCCCCGGCCTCCCCTTCCTCCCCTGGCAATAACTGCCCCTTCTCCAGGCTCCGTAAGGTCGGCAATCACTTCTTCTGTTTCCCCATCATAAACCACTGTACCGGGAGGTACTTTTACTACCAGATCGGGAGCCCCCTTGCCATGGCGTTTTTTCCCTTTGCCATGCTGTCCCCTTTCCCCTTTAAAATGCTGCCTGTACTTAAAATCCAGCAGGGTTCTCAGACCCCCGTCTACTTCAAAAATCACATCTCCTCCCCTTCCACCATCCCCGCCATCGGGTCCTCCGTGGGAGACATATTTTTCCCTCAGGAAGGATACGGCCCCGTTGCCTCCGTCACCTCCCTTTACATACACCTTTGCCCTGTCCACAAACATTTACAACCACCTGGCCCTTATCATATATTATTACATTCTCTATTTATGCCCGTAATTAGGAATTTCTATAGGATATTTGTTAATTCCTCTTCCAGGTACAAAAAAAATCCAGCACTCTCAGGTACTGGACCAATTTAGCCTACTATGGTAGCTTCTGCAGGCATAACATTAACCGCTTTTTTAGACCTGCCGTTCCTGGTAAAGGTTACGAAGCCATCAACCTTGGCAAAAAGGGTGTCATCTTTACCCATCCCTACATTTTGTCCCGGATGGAACCTTGTTCCCCTCTGCCGGACGATAATGCTTCCTGCAGAAACCTTCTGCCCGTCCTGTCTTTTTACACCTAATCTTTTAGCATTACTGTCTCGACCGTTTCGGGAACTACCTACTCCTTTTTTATGAGCAAAAAGTTGAAGATCAATTCTCATGGATTTCACCTCCGTTACAGGTTTCTACCTTAATATAATCGGGATATTCCTTTTTAATTTCCTCCAGGCCTGTCACCATTACCTCCAGGATCAGGTCTACTTTTTCCTGCACCGGTTCCAGTAAATCTGGAGGAAGGCTGCATTCCAGTAGACCTTCCTTTACATTTAAGACTGGCTTAACCTGGAGCACCTTTTTCATTCCTATTACAACCGTATGGGTAACAGCAGAAACTGCTGCACAAACTATATCCTGGCCATGGGGAGCAAATCGGGCGTGGCCCCATACTTTAAAGGAATGCACCCTTCCCCTTTGGTCCCGGTTTATTCTAACCCTCACCATGGTTAGCTTTCTATACGCTCAATTTTAACTTCTGTAAAGGGTTGACGGTGTCCTTTTTTTCGGCGGTAGTTCTTTTTGGGCTTGTATTTGTAGACAATTATCTTTTTATCTTTATTCTGTCTTAAAACCCTTCCTACCGCTTTAGCCCCTTCCACCAGGGGGGTTCCCGCTTTAAAGTCATCATCAGCGCCTACAGCCAGGACCTGGTCAAAGACAACTTCTTCACCAGGTTGTGCCTCCAGCTTTTCCACCCGGATGTTTTTACCTTCTTCTACCCTGTACTGCTTGCCACCAGTTTTTATTAATGCATACATTATCTCATCATCCTCCTGTATCTCGCCAAGAGAGGTACCCTTAATAAGGGTTTTAAACCCCATTTGTGCGGTTTGGTCAGCAATTTATTACTAACCAGGCTAATCAATTTTAGCACAGGCGCCCGTCCTTGTCAAGAAGGCTGAAAGCGCCCCTGAAGGCTGAAAACGCCTCATTTTAGAGGCGTTTCAGTTCCTTTTTATTAAAGCCCTACTTAAGCTCGATGCTGCCTCCGGCTTCTTCCAGCTTATTTTTCAGTTCTTCCCCTTCTTCCTTGCTCACCTTTTCCTTAACGGGCTTGGGTGCTTCATCCACCAGGGCTTTTGCTTCTTTCAATCCCAGGCCGGTGATTTCCCTTACCACTTTGATTACCTGGATCTTCTTGTCTCCAGCGCCTGTCAGCACTACATCAAATTCAGTCTGTTCTTCCTCCTCTTCAGCTGCTTCTCCTGCAGGGGCCGCTGCGGTGGCAACGGGCGCCGCTGCAGAAACACCAAACTCTTCCTCAAAAGCTTTTACCAGCTCTGACAGTTCCATAACGGTCATTCCCTTTATAACTTCCAATACTTCTTCTACTTTAGACATATTTATACCTCCTGTTTTTTAATATAATGGTTAATTCTTTAAGCTCCTTGCTTTTGATCACATATGGCCTGGAGAGCGTATACTGTCTTTGACAGTAATCCCTGCATAGCATAAGCCATACCGTAAACGGGTGCCTGCATGCCTCCCACTACTTTACCCAGGAGAACCTCCCTGGGTGGAAGCTCTGCAATTTCCTTAATATCGGAAAGCTCAATAAGGTTACCCAGGAGCAAGCCGCATTTTATTTTCAGCTTGTCATTTTCTTTAGCAAAGGTAGAAAGAACCTTGGCAGGGGCTACAGGATCATCTTCACTGAAAGCAATAGCTGTAGGTCCTTCCAAATAAGTATTCAACTCATCGTAACCCGCCTGGGAGGCAGCTATCCGGGTAAGGGTATTTTTTACTACCTTGAAATCTATGCCCTCTTCCGATAATCGTTTGCGGAGATCACTTATTTCAGATACGTTTAACCCCCGGTAATCAGCCAATATAAAGGCCCGGCTTCCTTCCATTTTTTCCTTTAATTCCCCTACCGTCCTTTTCTTATCTTCTCTAACGCCCAATTTTTCACCTCCCCTGATTTTAAAATACAAAAAATATAAAAACCTCCGCAGACACACGGAGGTTCTTCCCAAACACAAAGAGTATACCTTTCCTCCGACCTCGGCAGGCATAATTAAGCCCCAGGGGCACCTGCTGTCTACAGCCAAGATTTTATTCAATTATAAAGTATGAAAAAGGTAAAACTGCCGGGATATCTTTACTTACCCATGGAGGCAGCCTTTTGGGGACTAACTTTAATCCCTGGTCCCATGGTAGAGGAAACAGCGACACTTTTAATATACTGTCCCTTGGCTCCAGGTGGCTTGGCCTTGATCAAGGTATCTATCAGGGTATAAAAATTTTCTACCAGCTTTTCCTTTTCAAAGGATACCTTACCAATGGGAACGTGTATAATACCCGTTTTATCGGTACGGTATTCTACCTTACCCGCCTTAATTTCCTGAACCGCCTTTTCAATTTCAAAGGTAACGGTTCCTGTCTTGGGGTTAGGCATCATACCCTTGGGTCCCAGGATCTTTCCCAGCTTACCCACAATGGACATGGTGTCGGGAGTAGCTACTGCCACATCAAAGTCCAGCCAGCCCTCCTGGATTTTTGCTACCAGGTCCTCGGCTCCCACATAATCTGCTCCAGCTTCTTCTGCCTCCTTGGCTTTTTCTCCCTTAGCAAAAACCAGGACTCTTACTTCTTTACCTGTTCCATGGGGCATAACAACGGCCCCTCGCACTTGCTGGTCAGCGTGTTTAGGATTAACCCCCAGCTTTACTGCTACTTCTACGGTCTCGTCAAATTTAGCATTTGATATTTCCTTTACCAGTTCTAAAGCTTCTTCAGGATCATATAGTCTTTCCCTGTCCACTTTTTCCCTTGCTTCTGCATATTTTTTCGCTACTTTTGCCATTCTTAAACCTCCTTGTGGTATTAGCGAGCATTAGCTCTCCCAACGGTTATCCTTCAACAACTATGCCCATGCTTCTAGCTGTACCTTCGATAATTCTCATGGCTGCTTCCAGGTCATTGGCATTCAGGTCCTTCATTTTTAGCTCGGCAATTTCTTTTACTTTATCCCTGGCCACTTTAGCAACCTTAACTTTATTAGGCTCTCCTGAAGCCGTTTCAATGCCGGCAGCCTTTTTCAATAGTACCGCAGCAGGAGGAGTTTTGGTTATAAAAGTAAAGGAACGGTCTTCAAAAACTGTTATCTCTACAGGTATAATTAAACCTTCCTTCTCGGAGGTTCTTTCATTAAACTCCTTGCAAAAAGCCATAATATTAACTCCATGCTGACCCAGGGCCGGACCAACAGGAGGGGCAGGAGTAGCTTTACCGCCTGGAATCTGTAATTTTATTACGGTCATAATTTTTCTGGCCATTTTTAGCATTCCACCTCCTTACATTTTTTCAACCTGGTCAAACTCTAATTCAACAGGAGTTTCCCGGCCAAACATGGAAACAAAAACCTTTAATTTTTGTTTTTCTATTAACACTTCCTGGATGACCCCTATAAAATTAGCAAAAGGACCTTCCAGCACCCTTACCTGCTCGCCTGATTCAAACCGGGCCCGGGACCTGGCCTCAGCAACTCCCATTTGCTTGAGTATATGCTGAACCTCCTCCTGGCTCAAGGGAACAGGCTTGGAGCCTGGTCCAACAAATCCAGTTACCCCAGGTGTGTTTCGCACCACGTACCATGAATCATCTTCCATGACCATTTCCACCAGGACATACCCAGGAAATACTTTTTTCATGGCTGTTTTCTTCTTACCGTTTTTAATTTCAACTTCCTTTTCCATGGGTACCAAGACTCTAAAAATCTTGTCCTGCATTTCCATGGATTCTACTCTTTTTTCAAGGTTAGTCTTAACCTTGTTCTCGTATCCGGCATAAGTATGAACTACATACCATTGTTTGCTCATAACTGTTAAGGACAATTTTGCCCTTCCCTCCCTAAATTACCCAATAATAAGACGAAGCAGCATACCAAAACCTGTATCCAGAAACCAAAAAAATATACCCACGGAGAAGATGGAAACCAGGACTATGCCCGTAAAAACTGACATTTCTTTACGATTTGGCCAGTGAACCTTTTTCATTTCCACCTTAACATCCTTCAGGTGCTTGTTTATTTTCTTTACGCCCTTTACGTTGCTTTTACTGTTAACGGCACCCATGCTTTCACTCCTTACAATAACTAACAACCTCACAAAAACTCACGAAAAATAAACCCTTTACCTGGTTTCCCGGTGCAGGGTATGGCTGTTACAGAATTTGCAGTACTTTTTAATTTCCATACGGTCCGGATTGTTCTTCTTATTCTTAGTAGTTGTATAATTTCTCCGTTTACATTCAGTGCAGGCCAGTGTTGCTCTAACCCTCAACTATCGTACACCCCCTGGTAATAAACATTACTGCATACATATTTTATATCCTTCTTAAAGTTAATCACTCCTTAGAATCTACCACAATTTATAGTTAATGTCAACATTATCTGTTCATAAGCCTTATCCATATCCATAAGCCCTGCCATAACCAGTATTATACTATATTTGCCTGGAAAATATACGGTATTTCCTGGAAAATATACAGGTTAATATAAAAAAGACCTGGATTATCCTTCAGGTCTTAAAGTTCTTTAAATGGTGGCGGCGCAGGGACTCGAACCCCGGGCACTGCGGGTATGAACCGCATGCTCTAACCACCTGAGCTACGCCGCCGTGGAGCTCACGACCGGACTCGAACCGGTGGCCTTATCCTTACCAAGGATACGCTCTGACCTCCTGAGCTACGTGAGCATGTTAATTGGTTGCGGGGGCAGGATTTGAACCTGCGACCTCCGGATTATGAGCCCGACGAGCTGCCAACTGCTCCACCCCGCGCTGTCTTGTAGCTTTATTCTGGAGCGGGTGATGGGAATCGAACCCACGCGGCTGGCTTGGGAAGCCAGAACTCTACCATTGAGCTACACCCGCATGACCCTCATCTGTAAGCTTTTTTATAACTTTAATGGTGGAGAGGGCTGGATTCGAACCAGCGAAGGCTACGCCAGCAGATTTACAGTCTGCCCCCTTTGGCCAACTCGGGTACCTCTCCACACAATGGAGCCGACGACCAGACTCGAACTGGTAACCTGCTGATTACAAATCAGCTGCTCTGCCATTGAGCTACGTCGGCTGGTCAGCGAGTTAAATTATACATGGTCCAGGAAAGAAAGTCAATACCCTGTCATTAACCCTGTAAATACTATTGTACGCCCCTGCTGGTCAATTATTCTTCCCCTTAGCTTTCCCTGATCTCCAGGTATTTCTCCAGTTTTCTCTTTACCCTTTGCAGAGCATTATCTATAGATTTAACATGTCTTTTCAGCTCTACGGCAATTTCCTGATATGATTTCCCTTCCAGGTAAAGCATGAGGACTTTCCATTCCAGGTCGCTGAGAATTTCTCCCATTTTGAATTCTATATCGTGGTACTCTTCCCTGTTTATCATTAATTCTTCTGGATCTGTTATTTTGGCTCCCGACAGGATGTCCAATAGGGTCCTGTCAGAATCTTCATCGTAAATAGGCTTGTTGAGGGAAACATAGGAGTTCAAGGGTATATGCTTCTGGCGGGTAGCTGTCTTAATTGCTGTTATTATCTGCCGGGTAATACAAAGTTCAGCAAAAGCCCGGAAGGATGAAAGCTTGTCCCCTTTAAAATCACGAATTGCTTTATATAACCCAATCATTCCTTCCTGGATTATATCTTCCCTATCAGCACCAATTAAAAAATATGATCTTGCTTTAGCCTTAACAAAGTTCTTATACTTGTTTATTAAGTACTCTAAAGCGACCGGGCAGCCATCTTTGGCTTCCTCTGCAATCTCCTCATCGGCCTTGAGATCATATTCTACAGGTACCTCCTGGATTTCTTGTTGGACGCTTGTCACCAGCATCGCCTCCATTTAGGAATTTTTGGGGATACCGTTAAGTTTACATAGTTATTATAACTTAATCCCCTCAATAACGTCAAGTTTTTAATTTTCCCCTTGCATGCCTCATTTTATTCAGCTTATCCCTTACATCCTCCCCCAAGTGACTGTCCAGGGAGTTTCTGTCAAGTAAAAAAATATTATCGGTATACTTTTCCCGGACATCTATTTTAATTGATTCCAGCAAAATCTTTAATTCCCGGGCAGAAATCCTGTGGGCACCCCGGCCAAAAACAATTTCCTGCTGAACCCGGTCAGATGTAGCCACCAGTATATTTATATTATTCCTGCCTTTAAAATTATGAGTAATTTTTTCTATAACATTGTCTGCCGTTTCCTTTTCCCTGGTATATATAACCTCCAGGGAATGAAAAGTCTCCCTGGTTTCTACCCCACCCGGCACCTGGTGGGCGTCAAAAACTATCGTTATTTTATCCCAAAGAATGGCAAAATCCATTAAGTAATCAATTAATTTTTCTCGGGCGGACTCCATGCTTTCTTCTCCCAGGGTTTTTAAATCCTCCCAGGAATTTATAATATTGTAACCGTCTACTATTAAATAACCTGGCATTTCTAAATTCCTTTCTTCTATCTATTTACTCTTTTGCCTTAAAACTTCATACATTAAAACTGCCCCTGCTGCTGAAGCATTCAAGGAAGTTACCTGACCCTTCATGGGTATTTTTACCAGGTAATCACATTTTTCCTTCAGCAGCCTGCTGATACCTTTACCTTCGCTTCCCAGAACCAGGCCCAGGGGGCAACGATAATTTCCTTCATAATAATTGAAATCACCATCTGCCTCGGTACCAAATATCCATAAACCCCTATCCTTTAACTCCTCCACCAGGCGGTTCAGGTTGGTGACCCGGGCTAAAGGAAGGTAGTAAATGGCGCCGGCAGAGGCTTTGAAAACAGCCGGTGTTACCTGGGCAGACCTGCGGGAGGGTATAACTACTCCATGGACTCCTGCCCCTTCCGCCGTCCTTATCAGGGCTCCCAGGTTTTGGGGATCCTGCACCTGGTCCAGGACTAAAATAAAAGGATGTTCCTCTCTTTTTTGGGCCAGGGAAAAGATATCATCAATCTCTGCATAATTATATTCAAACCCCAGGGCTGCAGCCCCCTGGTGCTTCAAACCGGAAGCCAGGCTATCCATCTGGTTTCTGTTAACCCTTTCCAGGGAAATTCCTCTGCGGGCAGCCAGCTCCTCTATTTCCTTAATCAGGGATCCACCCGTCCCCTGGGCAATCAGTATTTTTTTTAATTGAGCACCAGCCCTCAAAGCTTCCAGCACGGGCTGCCTGCCAAATATTGACTGGGACTTATCCATGGGTAGCATACTCCTTAAATACTCCCAAATTTTTTCCTTACTTCTTCAATTTTCCCGCAGCTCATGTCACCTTCCGGGCAGGGACCCTTGATACAGGCAGGGCCGGCCTTATTAAATAAAACGGGGGCAACAGCCCTTACCCCTTTTAGCATTTCCACTGCCAATTCCCTTATTTCCCACTGGGCCCTTTCGCAGCACCTCTGGCAGAAAAAATTAAAAAGAGCCCGGGCATTCATAGTGAACACTATTTTAGTTTCACAGGCATTGGGAAAAACATAGCGTGCATCTTCGATAGCCCTTTTTTCAATAGCTTTTAACTGTTTTCCCATAACTTTTCCATGGGGAGAAACTTCCCAGGAATACCTTTCCACCAGGAGTTCCACCAGGCGGTTGTAATACTCCTGGTCCTCTTTCATGGCCCTAATAAAAATTTCACGAGCTTCAGGGATAGAATTTATTGATGGAGGCACAACATAATCAAACTGCTCCAACTTAACATACCTCTGGGACTGCTGGGAATAAGAACAGCCTATCCGGTGCCTCACCAGCTGGTGGGTTAGAGCCCTGCTGATACCTTCTGCCGCAAAGGTAAATGAGACATGTTCTACAGGAGACTCATGGCCCATATCCATTAGTACCTTTAAAAATTTCTCTACTTCTTCTTCCCTCATTTTTCCCTTTATTTCTTCAACCCCTACCCGGGAATAGCAAAGCCTGGCAGCGGCAGCTATGGTTTCCTCGGGGCGAGGAGTACAGGTAACCAGGTGAACTTTTAAATGAGACTCCACAATCAATGCCTCCTTAACCCTATGAATAACTAATATACTCCCATGATACTACAATTTAAAAGTAATTGCTACCATAAGATGATTAAAGCAGACCTTCTAACCCGGGCCTGCTTTTTACTTTTAACTTTTTCTTTTCCACCGGACCCCCTGGGGTGTATCCTCCAGGATAATGCCCCTTTCTAAGAGCTGGTCCCTTATACTATCTGCTGTAGCAAAATCTTTAGCCTTCCTGGCCTCCTGCCTTTTCTGGATTAATTCCTCTATTTCAGTGTCCAGCTCCTCCTTTTCTAAGTTGGTAAAGAGGCCCAGTATATCCCCCAGTTCCCGGTAAGTGTTCAGTATTTTTTCTATCACCTGCAGGTTATGCATTCCATCCTTTAGATAGATATTTGTTTCCCGGGCCAATTCAAAAAGGGCTGCCAGAGCATCGGCAGTATTGAAATCATCATCCATAGACTCCTCAAATTTATTCCGGTATTTTTCCACCTTTTCCATTATGTCCCTATCTTTATCCTCCAGGGGCTTTTCCTGGGCCTTTTCCTTCAAGTCTAAAAGGGCATAAATAAGGGTGTTAAGTCTTTCCAGGCCACTTTTAGCCTGGTCAAGGAGCTCAAAGTTAAAGTTAATGGGGCTGCGATAGTGGGCAGAAAGCATAAAGAAGCGCACTACCTGGGGGTCGATTTTTTTGTGGATTTCCCTTACCGTTAAAATGTTACCCAGGGACTTGGACATCTTTTGCTTATCAATATTAAGGTAACCCACGTGCATCCAGTACCTTACAAATCGTTTTCCCGTAGCTCCCTCACTCTGAGCTATTTCATTTTCATGGTGAGGAAAAGTAAGGTCCGGACCTCCCGCATGGATATCCAGGGTTTCCCCCAGATATTTCATAGCCATGGCAGAACATTCAATATGCCAGCCGGGCCTTCCCCTTCCCCAGGGGCTGTCCCAGGAGGGCTCCCCCTCCTTGGCCTTTTTCCAAAGGGCAAAATCCATGGGGTTCTTCTTCCTTTCATCTACCTCAACCCGGGAACCCGATTCCAGTTCCCCCGTATCCTGGTAAGAAAGCCTGCCGTATTCGGGAAAACTGGCAGTATCAAAATATACGTCGCCTTCTACTTCGTAGGCGAGACCTTTTTCCATAAGTTTTTGTATAATCTTAATTATTTCTGGAATGTGTTCCGTAGCCCGGGGATGGACATCAGCTCTCCTGATCCCCAGGGCATCAGCATCTTCCAGGTAAGCCTCTATATATTTTTCTGCCAACTCTTCCACCGTGATGCCCATTTCCCTGGCTCTATTTATCATTTTATCCTCAATATCGGTAAAATTTTGCACATAATTTACTTCATAACCCCGGTACTCCAGGTACCGACGGATAACGTCAAAAACTATAAACACCCGGGCATTTCCAATATGAAAGTAATCGTAAACGGTAGGACCGCAAACATAAAATCCCACCTCATATTCCCGCAGGGGCACAAATTCCTCCATTCTTCTGGTCATTGTATTATACAGCTTTATGGTCAAAGTTACATCCCCTTTCTAATTTCTCCAGTTGATATCTAAGTTCATCAATTTGCTGCTGCATTCCCCTGTACATTTCCGTTACCGGGTCAGGTAGTTTATGGTGGTCCAGGTCTATATGGGGAAGTCTTTCTCCCTTAAAAATAACAGCCCTCCCCGGCACACCCACCACCGTGGTGTTATAGGGCACATTGTTAAGGACTACCGAACCAGAACCTACTTTGGCGTTATCTCCAATTTCCACAGGCCCAAGGACCTTTGCCCCCGCTCCAATCACCACATTATTCCCTACCGTAGGATGTCTTTTACCTTTTTCTTTGCCCGTTCCACCCAGGGTAACCCCCTGATACAGGGTTACATTGTCTCCGATTTCAGCCGTTTCTCCTATCACTACTCCCATTCCATGGTCGATAAAAAAGCCATTCCCAATCCTGGCTCCCGGGTGGATTTCTATCCCTGTCAGGAATCGACCCAGCTGGGATATAATTCGGGGGAGAAGAACTAGTTTTTTCCGGTAAAGGTAATGGGCCGCCCGATGAAAAATTAGGGCATGAAAACCGGGGTAGCAAAGAATCACCTCTATAATACTTTTGGCTGCAGGATCCCTCTGAAAAATTACCCTGATATCCTTTACTATTCTGGACAGCATAATTATCCTCTCCTTGAATAAAAATAAAATCCGCCTTCTGTATATTAAAATACAGAGGCGGATCGGATTATACCGCGGTTCCACTCTGTTTGAGCATGGGAATACCTTTATCAAAAAAGTCATGCCCCCCTCAAAGATATAACGGTCTCCCGCAGGTCCATAGGGCTTTAAAAAGCTTTCCTGACCTGGCTCAAGGGTGCATTTTCAGTTCAAAGGTACCTGGAACTCCTCTCAGCTCATCAAGAGTTCCTCTCTGGAGGACGGTTAAGAACCTACTTTTCCCTCTCATCGCTTTAAAAATATGTCTTATGTTATGTTATTATAACTCCAAGGACAGTTCCTGTCAATTAAGTTAACAAACCTCAACACTGTGTATTTTTTGTTAAGTTATGGAGGGTATTTTGTAAGCGGTTTGCCACCTTTTCCCGGCCCAGGAGGATAATTAGGCTTTGCAGGTCCGGTCCCTGAAGGGTTCCGGTCAGGCCAACCCGAACGGGTTGAAAAAGTTTTTTGCCCCCTGCTCCCAGCTCTTTCCCAATTCTTTTGAAAATACCTTTTATGGTTTCCTTATCCCAGCTTTCTACCTGGATACATTCCTCCCTGAACCGCTGGACTATCTGCCGGGCTTGTTCATCTTCCAGCATTTCAGCTCCTTCTGGAGAAAGCTCTTCTATTTCATCACCAAAAAATACCTTGATATGGGTAACCACCTGGCTCACATACTCCAGCTGCTCCTGGAGCAGGGCGATTACTTCCTTCAGCCACTGATAATCCTGGGAACTGATTTTTTCATCAACCAACCCTTCCTCCTGGAGATAGGGGATAGCCATATCCCTAATTCTTTCCGGAGAACTTTCCCTGATATATTCTCCATTCATCCAGTTTAACTTTCTGAAATTGAAAACGGCAGCGCTTCTGGAAACCCGCTCCAGGGAAAACTCTTCCACTAATTCATGAAGGGTAAACATTTCCCTTTCCCCTTCGGGAGCCCAACCTAAAAGGGCCAGGAAGTTAACCAGGGCTTCAGGAAGGTATCCCATTTTTCGATACTGGCTTATGGCGGTAGCCCCATGCCTTTTACTCATCTTGGTCCGATCTTCTCCAAGTATAAGGGAAATATGGGCAAAAGAAGTCATCTTAAAGCCCAAAGCCCGGTAGATCATCATTTGGCGGGGAGTATTGGAAAGATGTTCCTCCCCCCTGATCACATGGGTTATCTCCATAAGGGCATCATCTATAACTACAGCAAAGTTATAGGTGGGCATACCGTCAGACCTGACCAGGATAAAATCCCCGATGCCATCGCTTTCAAAATTTACCCTGCCTCGAATCAGGTCTTCTACGGTAATAGTTTCCCCCCAGGTAACCTTAAAACGGACTACCGGTTTTCTTCCTTCTTCTCTGAGCTTATCCCTTTCTGCCTGGGTTAAGTCCCTGCATTTACCCAGGTAACGGGGCATCTCCCCTTTTTTCCGGAGAGACTCCCTTTCCTCTTCCAGCTCTTCTTCAGTACAGAAGCAGTAATAAGCTTTTCCTTCCTCCAGGAGTCTTTTCCAGTAGGAATCATATATCTCCAGCCTTTCCCTCTGCCTGTAGGGACCTTTTTCACCTCCCACCTGGATCCCTTCGTCCCAATCCAGGCCCATCCACTTTAAATCCTCCAGTATGACCTCCTCGGAAACCAGGTTGGAACGTTCCACATCTGTATCCTCTATTCTGACTATAAAATCCCCCTGGCGCTTCCTGGCAAAAAGCCAGTTAAACAGTGCAGATCGGGCCCCTCCAATGTGAAGGGGACCCGTGGGGCTTGGTGCAAACCTGACTCTTATTTTATCACTCACAACTGCTTTTCCTCCTTCATTAATTCCTGAGCATTTCCAGCAGATTATCCAGGAGATTGCTTAACCATTCAAAGATCACTTCCAGCCATCCCCTTACTTCAGGATGATCTTCAATGAATCTCTGAAACTGGTCCCTTACATCCTGCATGGAAATATCCAGGTAGCTTATCCTTTCCATCATCTCTACTATTTTTTCTACCTGTTCATCGGTAAGATTCAGATCTATCTGCTGGGATATATTGATAACTATATCCCTTATCTGGTCCGAATCCCTCAGCTGCTGCCTGATAACCTCCTCTTTAACCTTCCAGAAAAGCTCTGAAACCTTATCCTTTTCACCTGTTTCCTCAGAGAGTTCACCCATTAGGTAAAGCTCCTGATGGGCCGTTTCCTTTTGATCCTCGGAAATCCCCTCTCCCGTTGCCTCTTCAAAGGCTTTTATCATCCCCGTTAAGGCAGCTGTCCCGGAAACAGGGAAGGGAGCCGCCGCCACAACCTGGGCATCATGGACTCCTGCCGTTACCAGGGCATTGGCATACATGGATTCGGTAACCCAGGTAATGTTGTGGGTCCTGACCTCCAGGCCTTCCCCGTCAGGTAAAATTTCCAGGTAGGCAGACGAAATTGCCCGGGTACCCAGTTCTGCGGGGGTAGCCACATCCCTCAAATAATGATATTCCTCTTCGTTAGTAACCGTCAAGATTTCCACTTCATCTTCCCTCACTCCAAAATAGGAAAGCATTTCTTCCCTATGAGCAGAAGAAAGATCCTCCCCCAGGGTTACCACAATTCTATCTTCCCCCTGGGCGCCGACGGGTAAAGCTAAAGAAAACAGCAGTAAAAAAATCAATGCAGTTCCAACAATCTTCCTCACGTTCTTCAACCTCCCATTGTTTTGTAATTATAAAAGCTCCCCAAAGGGAGAAAATACCCTTACTCATAAAGGGATGATACCAGGGCTATGGCCTGGGCACCTATTCCTTCTTCCCGGCCCAGGGAACCCAACCTTTCTGTGGTAGTGGCCTTAACATTAACGTCCTCTGGTTCCACCTCCAGGGTAGAAGATATGTTAGAAATCATTTGGGGTATAAAGGGAGCCAGCCTGGGTTTTTGGGCGATTATAACCGAGTCTACATTAACCACAACGAATCCCTTTTTCCGTACCAGTTTGATAACCCGGGCCAGGAGCAATATACTAGAAATATCCCGGTATTCTTCCTCTGAGTCAGGAAAATGACGGCCAATGTCTCCTTCTCCTACTGCCCCCAGGAGAGCATCCATAAGGGCATGTATGAGAACATCTGCATCCGAGTGACCCCACAAGCCGTGGGAATGGGGAATATTTACCCCGCCAATAATAAGGGTCCTTCCTTCAACTAAAGGATGAACATCGTAACCAATTCCTACCCTCACCACTTAACCCCCTTACTCCCCCTTCAAAAAAGCTTCAGCTACAGCCAGATCGTCAGGAGTTGTAACCTTGATATTATTATAGCTTCCTTTAACTATCTTGACAGGCTTTCCTTCTTCCTCAATTAGAGAAGCATCATCGGTACCTTTAAACCCTGATTGTTCTGCTTTTTGGTATGCGTCAAGAATCAAAGGGAATAAAAAAGCCTGGGGAGTCTGCACCGACCAGAGGGTTTCCCGGGAAGGCGTGTCCACTACAAACCCTTCCTCATTAACCTTTTTGATGGTATCCTTTACTGGAACAGCGGCAATAGCTGCCCCAAAACGATAAGCAAAACTCACCACATCACCTATCATTTCCCGGGAAACAAAGGGCCGTGCCCCATCGTGAACAACCACCATTTCCGTTTCTGGAGAAAGGATTTTTAATGCATTATAAACAGAATCCTGCCTTTCCCTACCTCCCGAAACAATCCTAACTCTATCAAGGAAACCATAAGGTATTAACACTTCTTCCCGGCAGTAATCCTCTTCTCCAGGAGCTACAACCAGTATCAATTCTTTAAAGGGGTACTGGAAAAGCCTGGTTAAAGTATGGACTAAAAGTGGTTTCCCTGCCAGTTGAAGATACTGCTTGTTAACCTCCTGGCCCATCCTCCTTCCCCTGCCCGCAGCGGCAATAATTCCTGCTTCCAACTATTTCACCTCGTTAAAATATTTCTCCATATAAGCTTTGGGTCGGGCAAAGATCATTCTCCCGGCAGCAGTCTGTAAAACACTGGTAACCACCACATCTACCTTTTCCATCATATAATTTTTGCCGCCATCTACCACAATCATGGTACCATCATCCAGGTATCCTATCCCCTGGCCTGATTCCTTGCCGTCTTTAATTATTTGCACCTTCATTTCTTCTCCCGGCAAAAGAATAGGCTTGATAGAGTTTGCCAGCTCATTTATATTAAGGACAGGGACTCCCTGGAGCTCACATACCTTGTTAAGATTGTAATCATTTGTGATAACTTTCCCATTTAATTTTTTAGCTAACTTCACCAGCTTACTATCTACTTCTGCAATATCTTCAAAATCCTGTTCTTCAATCCGTACCGGGATACTTAATTCCTTTTGCATCTTGTTTAAAATATCTAAACCGCGACGACCGCGGTTTCTCTTCAGTACATCAGAGGAATCGGCAATATGTCGAAGTTCTTCCAGGACAAACCCCGGAATAATTAAAACTCCCTCTATAAATCCCGTTTTACAAATGTCTGCAATCCTGCCGTCTATTATAACACTGGTATCCAAAACCTTAAAAGTTTTTTCTGCAAAGGGCTCTTCCCCCTTATTCTGACGGGAAAACAGATTAGCAATAAAAGAAAACTCATCTTTGCGGTTGGTAGCCACACTGACCCCCATATAACCCAGTATTAAAGTTACAGCCAGGGAAAGATAAACACCAATCCAGGGAATTCTATATATACCAATGCCCAATAAAGCTGCTATAAAAAGACCTACTATTAAACCCATCACTCCTACTACTATATCTTGGGTTGGGATTACCCTTAACTTTCCTTCCATCCACGAATTAAACTGGATAACATAGCCAATAATCATGGGAGTAAAAATATAAAATATGATACCAAATACAGAACCTCCCAATATGGACACACTTATACTGGCAGCATTTATACCTGTTTGTGTTAAATTGAAAGTTGAAACTGCCGTCAATGCATTAAAGCCCGCATTAAATGCCTGGTAGCCAAGGATAAATCCAATTAAAAAGGCAGCAATTCTAAGTATTTTTTGAGCCACTTAAATTTTCACCTCCTTTTCAAGAAAATACAAAAAATTACTTAGCTAATTTATTATAACTTATATAAATAACCAAATTCAAGCCAGATTATGTATTAAGGAAAGGAAACAATTAATAATATTAACATATCTAGTCTTTATGTCTATAGAC
>SKLX01000165.1 GCA_007121375.1 Bacillota bacterium
AGAGAATTCAGGAAAATAATCAGGAAAGGAGATCAAAATGTTATCCAATCCTTATCAAAAATATCAGCAAAATCAAGTAGAAACGGCATCCCCTGCCAAGCTATTGTTAATGCTCTACAACGGGGCCTTGCGGTTTGTAAAAGGAGCCCGGGAAGGAATAAGGGAAAAGGATATGGAAAAAGCCAACCATAACATTGGGAAAGCTCAGGACATAGTAGTTGAGCTGATGACTTCCCTGGACATGGAGCAGGGGGAAATATCCAGAAACCTCTATTCCCTTTATGATTTTGTAAACACTCGTCTTTTGGAGGCAAATATTAAAAAGGATGAAAATATTTTGTCGGAAGCGGAAAATATCCTGCAGGAATTGAGGGATACCTGGCAGGAGGCTTCCTTAACGGATTCCAAGGAGGAGGAAAACTAGTTTCAGGTGGACCTGCAGGGGGCCTATATGCCCTGGGGAGTAGGACCTCCTTTAAATATTAAGAAATCTTAACATAAGTTACGAAAAAATTTAATACAAAAGAAGGATATCCTAAAAAAATGTAGAAAAGTGTGTATCACCTGAAAAATTTAGTAGAAAAAGGAATAAAAAAGAATAGGTGTATTTTGTTGATAAAGGCAAACCTATCTAAAGATAGGGGCGCAAAACCTCAGGCCTAAGGCTGCTAAGCAGCTAGGGTGGCTGGGTTGCCGACAGAAAGTTTATTTTTAAAAACTTCGGAGCCTTTATCCGAAGTTTTTTTATTTACAAGATGGGAGGTAGGCCAATGAAAGTCAACTTATGGGGAGATTTACCTACGCAGGTCCTGCAAAAAGGTTTGGACGCGGCTACCCTTCGCCAGGAGGTAATTTCCAACAATGTGGCTAATGTAAATACCCCTGGCTTTAAGCGAAGCAATGTAACCTTTGAAGAAGGTTTAAAAAAAGCCCTGGCCGGCCGGGAGAATAATTACCAGAGAACTTCCCTCCTGGAGGACACATCTCCTGAAGCAGTTAAGGATAACAGGACCTCCATGCGCAATGACTTGAACAACGTGGATATGGAAATTGAAATGTTAAATCTTTCTTCCAACCAGATTAAGTATAACGGTTTGATACAGTTATTAAATAATCGCTACAGTAACCTCAGGTACGTAATCAATGAAGGGAGGCGTTAAGGATGAAAGTATTTAACACCATGGCTACCAGCGGATCCGCCCTGACGGCGGAAAAACTCAGGCTGGATATAATAGCCAATAACATGGCCAATGTGAATACCACCAGGACTCCTGAAGGAGGTCCCTATCGGCGTCAAGTAGCCCTTTTTGCCCAGAACCTGGAAAGGGCTTCTCAGGGAGGGGGTGCCCAGTCCTCAGGGGTGCGGGTTTCCCAGGTTGCCCATGACCCCACTCCTCCCCGGATGGTTCACGAACCCGATCATCCCGATGCCGATGATGATGGGTACCTGGCCCTACCCAATGTGGACGTGGTTAAGGAAATGGTGGACATGATAACGGCCAGTCGGTCTTATGAGGCCAATGTAACAACTTTAAATGCTGCTAAGAACATGTTTCTTAAGGCACTGGAAATTGGAAGAGGTTAGGAGGGGTTTTAAGTGAAGGTAGATTTTAACAGTACTCTCCCCGTAAACACGGGAAATGCAATAAAACCAAATAATAAAACTGAAGGGGAGAACAAGGGCTTTGCCCAGGTCCTTAATGATGCCGTGAAGGATGTTAATAATATGCAGGTGGAAGCGGATAAGACTATGGAAAGTTTCGTCCTGGGGGAAACCGACGAGCTGCACCAGGTTATGATAGCGTCGGAAGAGGCCAAGCTGTCCCTTCAGTACATGGTCCAGCTTCGTAATAAGGTTGTGGAGGCTTACCAGGAGATTTCCCGGATGCAGATTTAAAGTAAGCTGATTAGGAGTGGTTAAGGGTGCTGGAAGGTTTTAAGAATAACCCGTACATAAAGGAATACAAAGGAAAGTGGCAAAATCTCGAAAATAATAAAAAGGTGGGAGTGGGAGTACTCCTGGGTTGCCTGGTGGCGGCTTTAATTCTTCTGGGCAGCTGGGGCCTGCAAAAGGAGTATATCCCCCTTTATACCGGCCTGGAAGTTGAAGAAGCCGGGGAAATTGTTAACCGGCTTAAAGAAAGAAATGTTTCCTACCAGCTCACCGATGGCGGTACCAGCATTCTTGTTCCAGAAGATGAAGTTTATGACCTGAGGCTGGATATTGCCGGGGAAGGAATGCTCCATGGAAGCGGGGCCGGTTTTGAGTTATTTGACCAGACTCGCCTGGGGGCTACCGACTTTGAAAGAAGGCTTAATTACCAGAGGGCCCTCCAGGAGGAACTCCGCAGGACCATTACCCAGATGCAGGAGGTGGAACAGGCCCGGGTGCACCTGGTAATGCCCGAACCTACCGTCTTTGTAGATGAAGCCGAGGATGCTTCTGCTTCTGTGCTTTTAAGGTTGGAGCCCTTAAGTAGCCTGGACAAAAACCAGGTGAGAGCTATTGTAAACCTGGTGTCGGGAAGTGTGGAAAACCTGACCCCGGAGCACGTAACAGTGGTGGATTCCCATGGTTTGGTTTTAAGCGATGAGCTGGGTTCCAAAGACCCAGCCTTTGAAGGTGCAGAACTTACCCTTAAGCAGCTGGAGGTTCGGAGGAACTTTGAGACGGAACTGGAAAGCAGACTGCAAAAGTCCCTGGAAAAGGTCTACGGGCCGGGCAGGGTGGTGGCCATGGTGACGGCGGAAATGGATTTTGATGCCCAGGAATCTACCACCATTACCTATGGGGAAGAAGCCCTACCCCGGACCCATACCATAGTAGAAGAGTCCTATACGGGGGAAGGGGCTCCACCCCCGGGGGAAGCAGGAGCTGACAGCAATATACCCGGCTATTTTGCTTACGGTGCCGGTGGAGACATGGAATATGAGCGCAGGGAAGAAGCCAGAGACTATGAGATAAATGAAAGGGTCCAGCGGGAAGTAAAGGCTCCCGGAAAGGTGGAAAAAATTTCTACAGCCGTTATGGTAGATAACAACAGGGAAGGTTTTGCCCAGATGGCAGAAGGAGGTCAGCTGGAGGAAGATATTGCAGGCCTGGTGTCCTCGGCTATTGGACTGGATGATGAACGGGGGGATACCGTCAATGTCCAGTTCATGGATTTTGACACGGAGATGGAGGATAGGGCAGCGGATATGATAGCTCAAATGGATGAACAGGCTGCCCAACAAGCAATGCTAAGGAATTATGCCCTGGCAGGAGGACTACTGGGCCTGATATTATTAGCAGCGGGGGTTCTGATCTTTAGTCGTAAGAAAAAAAGCGCCGCAGAGGATGAGATGGAAGAAGAGTCCATGGGGGTTGACGAACTTATCGTCGATGCGGAAGAGGTTAAGCCTGAGAGTCAGGTGAAGGAATCCCATAAGCAGGTTAAAGAAATGGCCG
>SKLX01000081.1 GCA_007121375.1 Bacillota bacterium
ACCGCTTCACAAATACTTTCTCCCCATGATTTTTACAGGGAGATTAATAAAAAAATATATTCCTGCATCCTTGACCTTTTTGAAAAGGGAGAACCCGTGGATCTGGTAACTTTAAGTGATGAACTTCGCCAGAGGAATGAGCTGGAGACGGTGGGAGGTCCCAGCCATCTGACTCAAGTTGTGGATTCCGTTCCCACCGCAGCAAATATTGCCACCTACTCCCATATGGTAAAGGAAAAGGCTGTTCTTCGCCAGCTTATCCAGGTTTGTGGAAATATTGTTAGCCAGTGTTACCAGGGGTCAGGAGAAATAGAAGAAATTCTGGATGAAGCCGAGAAGATGATTTTTCAAATAACCAGCCGGGGATCAACTGTAAGCTACATGCCCATTAAAGATATACTGATGAAAACCTTTGAAAACATAGAATATCTATACGAACATAAAAGGGGTATTACAGGAGTTCCAACGGGCTTTACGGACCTGGATAATATTACCTCGGGCTTTCAAAATTCGGATTTGATTATTGCTGCTGCCCGCCCGGGAATGGGTAAAACAACCCTTGCCTTAAACATGGCCCAGCATATTGGTGCCAGGGAAAAACTGCCTATTGCCTTTTTTAGCCTGGAAATGTCCAAGGAACAGCTGGTAATGCGGATGTTATGCGCCCAGGCTAATATTGATGCCCATCGTTTGAGGAGAGGTTTTTTAACAGGGGATGACTGGCCCAAGTTAACCAGGGCGGTAGGCTCTCTGGCAGAGGCCCCCATATTTATTGATGACACTCCCTCCATATCTGTAATGGAAATGAGGGCTAAAGCCAGGCGGCTGAAAGCGGAGCACGGCTTGAGCATAATTTTTGTGGATTACCTGCAGCTTATGCGGGGGGTGGGTCAACCTGAAAGCAGGCAGCAGGAGATTTCTGCCATTTCCCGTTCCTTAAAAGCCCTGGCCAAAGAGCTGGAAGTGCCGGTAGTAGCCCTTTCCCAGTTGAGCAGGGCGGTAGAATCCCGGAATGATAAAAGGCCCATCCTCAGCGACCTCCTTGAATCGGGGGGAATTGAAGCCAATGCCGATGTGGTCATGTTTATATACCGGGAGGATTATTATAATAAGGAAAGTGAAAATAAAAATGTGTCTGAAATAATTGTGGCCAAGCAAAGGAATGGACCTGTTGATACTATTAACCTCCGGTTTATAGGATCCTTTACCAGGTTCGAAAATATGGCCTCGGATAGAAGGGAAGAAGAAGCGCCTCCCGGCCAATAAAAAAGCGTTTTGCATGGCGAAAAAGAATTCCTTGACAGTAGGGGGAGGCTTTGATATTATAACGAGCATATTAGGGGAAAGAGGGTATAATCGTGTCTGCCTTAAACTATGATGTGATAATTGTTGGTGCAGGCCCTGCAGGCATTTTCGCTGCCCTGGAGCTTTGCAAAGAAAAGGGCTATAAAGTGTTGATGCTGGAAAAGGGTAAGGATATAAAAAACAGGCATTGTCCCCATAAAAATCATATGAACAGCTGTTCAAACTGCGGTCCCTGTTCCATAATCTGTGGATGGGGAGGAGCGGGAGCTTTTTCTGATGGAAAACTAACCCTTACCTCCGAAATTGGAGGTTTTTTAAGCGAGTACATCCCCAAGGAAAAGGTTGAAGAATTAATAGACTTCGTGGACGAAACCTTTCTTTCTTACGGTGCTGTTAAAGAAGTCTTCGGCGCAGACCCGGAGGCAAACCGTAAACTCCGCAAGGAAGCTGCCGCCGCCGACCTTTTTTTAATTCCCTCCCGGATAAGGCACCTGGGGACGGAGAACTGCTATAAAATATTATCCAAAATGCGGGATTACCTGGAATCTAAAATTGATATAATACCTGAAGAAGCCGTTAAGAACTTTATAGTAGAAGGGGATAAAATAGTGGGAGCACAGACGGTAAAGGGAAGGATCTTCCATGCTCCTTACGTGATATGTGCTCCCGGCCGGGAAGGGGCCGAATGGATTTATGGCGAAGCCCAGAGATTAAGCCTGTCGGGGGTTAACAACCCTGTAGATATAGGGGTTAGGGTAGAGCTTCCCGCCGTAATATTTGAGCATATCACTGAGAAGATCTATGAACCCAAGCTGATTTATTACTCCAGCTCCTTTGATGACCGGGTGCGCACTTTCTGTATGAACCCCTACGGTGAAGTGGTTATGGAAAACAACGACGGCCTTATCACCGTTAACGGTCATAGTTATGCCGAATACAAATCGGATAATACCAATTTTGCTATCCTGGTAAGTAAGACCTTTACAGAACCCTTTAAAGAACCCATTACTTATGGAAAATATATAGCCAGCCTGGCAAACATGCTGGGAGGCGGTGTCCTGGTCCAGAGACTGGGAGATCTTCTGGCGGGCAGAAGGTCTACCGAGGAAAGAATGTCCCGGGGCATGGTGAGTCCTACCTTGAAGGACGCTACTCCCGGGGATTTAAGCCTGGTCCTGCCTTACCGTCACCTGGTTTCTATTCTGGAAATGCTAAAAGTCCTGGATAAAATTGCCCCTGGAGTATACTCCCGTCATACCCTCCTCTATGGAGTGGAAGTAAAGTTTTATTCCTTCAGGCTTTCTTTAAAGCCTAACCTGGAAACAGAGGAAATAGAAAACCTCTTTGTGATAGGGGACGGTGCCGGCATAACCCGGGGCCTGGCCCAGGCTTCAGCTTCAGGAGTAATTGCCGCCAGAGAAATTTTAAATCGATTATAACTAGGGGAAGTATTTCCTGTTCCGGAGCTGCTACTCTAGTTTCGGGACGGGTTAAAATAATATCCGGGAGGTTTTGTTTTAATTGGGAACTATAGTTGTAGTTGGAGCCCAGTGGGGAGATGAAGGAAAGGGAAAAGTTACAGACATCTTAGCGGAGAAGGCGGACATGGTGGTCCGGTTTCAGGGAGGGAACAATGCCGGCCATACCATAGTCATCGGGGAGGAAACCTATAAGCTGCACCTGATTCCTTCGGGAATTTTAAATTCCGGTAAAGTTTGTGTCCTGGGTGGCGGTATGGTGGTGGACCCAAAGGTACTGTTAGAGGAGATGAAGGGCCTGGAAGACAGGGGCATAGATACTTCTTCCATTGTAATCAGTGATCGGGCCCATGTTATTATGCCTTACCATCGTCGCCTGGACGGTCTGGAAGAGGAAAAAAGAACTAAAAAAATTGGCACTACCAGGAGGGGTATTGGCCCCTGCTATTTTGATAAGGTTTCCCGTATAGGCATCCGCATGGGAGAAATTATAAGGGAAAGGGAGTTTTCTCAAAAGCTGGAGAATGCTTTGCAGGTAAAAAACGAGCTCTTTGAAAAGGTTTATGGTGTAAAGGCCATGGAATTTAAAGAAATTTTCCATGAGTACAGGGAATATGCAAACCTTCTCCAGGAAAAGGTAGCTGATGCTTCCCTTCTAAT
>SKLX01000065.1 GCA_007121375.1 Bacillota bacterium
AATAAGGTGGGCTTCAACTGGAATTATTCTAATCCTGAGGAAATCATAAAGGAAATTGCCTCTTTAACTCCCAGCTATGCAGGCATAAATTATAAGAGAGTTGAGGAGGAGGGGGGTCTACAGTGGCCCTGTCCTTCAGAAGGTCACCCGGGAACACCCTGTATGCATGCAGGTAAATTTGTAAGGGGACTGGGTAAATTCCATGCAGTAGATTATAAGCCTTCCGCTGAAGAACCTGATAAAGATTATCCTTTTATATTGACTACCGGTCGCAACCTTTATCATTACCATACTTCCTCTATGACAGGCAGAAGCAAATCCCTCAAGGAATTTTCTAGTGAGGATCGCCTGAGAATTAATCCCGTAGATGCTGCTAAACTGGGAGTCTCTGATGGAGATAAGGTAAAGTTATCTTCCAGAAGAGGGGAAATAGAGGTAAAGGTCCTGCTTACGGATACAGTAGCTGAAGGAGTAGTATTCATGACCTTCCACTATAAAGATACTCCCGTAAACCGTCTTACCAATGCTGTTTTAGATCCTATTGCAAAAATACCCGAGCTTAAGGTATCAGCAGTGAAGGTAGAAAAAGTTAGCTAGGTGTTTACCTTTAAGAAAAAGGGGCTGTCCCAACAGCCCCTTTTTTTATTTTAACAAATAACAACACTGTGTTGGTTTTTATTAACTTATTTTCGGGTTAAACTAGCAGGTATGTTATAATATAAAAAACTTTATTTGCAGGAGTGTTGCCCCTATATGGATAACAGGTTCAAGGAGTATGAAGTATTAAGAATATCAGATGAAGATAAAAGGGAGAAATTCAATGATTTTGTGGTTGAAGAAAAGCCCCTTACCATCTATTTAAATGACCAGGAGTTTGTTACCCTCCTCTGCACCCCCGAGAAGCTGGATTACTTAACTCTAGGGTTTTTGCGTTCCGAAGGACTTATCAAGGAACGTCAGGATGTCCTTTCTTTAGAGGTTGATGAAGAGGGGGGCATGGTTAAAGTAAAGACTCGGGAGCCGGGTAAGCTGGCGGAAAAGCTTTTCGGTAAAAGGACCATAACTTCAGGATGCGGAAAGGGATCTATTTTTTTCAGCGTCCTGGATTCCCTGACCAGTAAACCTATCGAAACGGAAATATACCTTTCTCCCCCCCAGGTATCAACATTAATGAAAGAACTACAAAAGAGGGCAGAACTTTTCCGGCAAACGGGCGGCGTCCACAGTTCTGCCCTGGGCACTACTGAAGGAATACTTTTTTTCTGTGAAGATATAGGTCGCCATAATGCTGTAGATAAACTTCTGGGAGAATGTTTAGATAAAGGTGTATCTTTAGAAGATAAAATGTTAATTACCAGTGGTCGTCTTTCCTCGGAGATACTTTTAAAAGCGGCTAAAATAGGGATACCTATTTTACTTTCCCGGGCAGCCCCCACCTCTTTGAGTGTAGAACTGGCCCGAAAGCTGGGCATTACTATGGTAGGCTTTATAAGGGGTAAAAGGATGAATGTTTACGCCGGGGAGTGGAGGATTAGAGAAGAATAAACCCCTGTTAAAAAATATTACTCTTTCATTTCGGGATGTATTTCAAAGCCCAGGGGTTCAAGTATTTCCATGAGAGGTTTTCTTAACTTTTCATATTCAGCTGTAAATAAGGGACGGCAGTTTTTAAGTTCCTGCTCCCAGCGGAGGAGCTTAGTGGCAAAAGCCAGGCAGGTTTTTTCTCCACACTGACCACAATTGGTTTTAGGAAGCCTGGAGAAAACCTCCAGGGTAGAGTGAACCCTGCTTTCATAGCAGGGTTCTATTTCGTTTTTCTTTTCATAGGTTTCGTTAATAAGATCCCTCAACAAGTCCAGGACCTGCATTACATCGGTAGAGTTTAAGGCTTTTATTATCATAACCCTTCGAGGATGAAGGGTTATGACCCGGGAGTTTTTAGGAAAAGTTATAAGGGGTTTTCCCTTTATGTATGTAGCTTTTTTTATTATGGAATTTAAATAAGGCATTATTTCGGAAACATCCCGGGAAAGATTAGCTTCAGCCCTCACTTTATTGGCTTCCACAATACAGGGAGCCACATAACTCAATTCTATTTTTTCCAGAAACATAAATTCACCCTTCCAATTCTGTATCTCTTATTTCCATAGATTTTTCAACACTAGCGGTTGTCTCCACCCTTTCGCAAAGTTTATTATCTTGAACAAGGGCATTTAAACGATCCCAATCTTCTCTAAGTAGATCGTACTTAACCATGTTATCTTTAATAAGCTTAATTATATCTCTAATGAGGGGATCCTCCAGCTTCAGGTCATAAAAAATCCACTGGCCCTTCCTTTTAGTTTGAACTAACCCCATGTCTCGAAGACGGGCCAGGTGCCTGGATACCTTCGGCTGGCTCAAAATTAGTATGTGGCACAATTCGCAGACACAAAGCTCTTTTTCGGAAAGTATCATTAATAACCTTAAACGTGTTTCATCAGACACCAGTTTAAAAAAATTTGTCAAGTTGTTCATTTACCTCTCCCTTTTAAACAAGGCATATTTATCACATACGCATATACACATATATTTTCTTACAGTTTAGTTTATTTTTTTAGGCCTGTCAACCAGGAGAAAATAAAAGGGCAATTAAGAAAAATTAAATTAAAAGAAAATTAAATCTGTTGACAATTCTAATTTAATTCAATAGACTTGATATATATGCATATACATATGTGGTAAATAAAACTGAAAAAAGTTTGTAAAAAAATAGTTGGGAGGTAGTTTCGGTGGGTATTTACCTGGATAATGCAGCCACCTCCTGTCCAAAGCCTGAGGCTGTCCTGCATGAGATGGAAAACTTTTTTAAAAAAATAGGTGTGAGTTCAGGCCGGGGAGCTTACCGAAAAGCACTTCAGGCAGATGAAATGGTATTTGAAGCCAGAAAGCTTCTAGGCCGGCTTTTTAACATTGAAGATGTTAGCCGACTTATATTTACATCTAATGTAACTGAATCGATAAACCTGGCTTTAAAAGGTTTCCTGGAAGAAGGAGACCATGTAGTTACCACCCACATGGAACATAATGCTGTGTGGAGGCCCCTGAAAGTGCTGGAAAATAAGAAGGGAATAGAAATTACAGTGCTGCCCTGCCCCGGGGGGAAAGCCTTTGATCCAAAAATATTGGAAAAAGCCCTGGAAAGGGATACACGCCTGGTAGTATTAAACCATGCTTCTAATGTTACCGGCACTCTCATGCCGGTCAAGGAAGCAGGGGAAATATGCAGGGAAAGAAAAGTGCCTCTCCTGCTGGATACGGCCCAGACAGCAGGAGTTTATCCTTTAGATCTCCGGGAGATGAAGGTTGATCTCCTGGCTTTTACAGGGCACAAGGGAATAATGGGTCCTACAGGCACAGGAGGCCTTTATATTGCCCCCGAAATCCAGCTGGAGCCTTTA
>SKLX01000158.1 GCA_007121375.1 Bacillota bacterium
AAAAAGGAACTGGAAGAGCAGATGAAAAATATTTTAACCAATACCAGAAATTACAAACGTCTTTTGGATGAAGCCCCTTTATCCTATAAAAACATACACCAGGTGGTTACCTCCCTATCGGAAATAGATTTGACCAGGCTGGTAGCCAGGTTAAAACCCCTGGCTGTTATTAAGGGAGAAGGGGACTAAGGAGGTTGGTATGTTTGAAAAATTCTAAAATTTCTTCCTTTATTGATCATACCCTTTTAAACCCCGAGGCAACTGCCCGGGATATTGAAATATTATGCAGGGAGGCTATACAGTATGGTTTTCCCGCCGTATGTGTAAACCCTTATTATGTTTCCAGGGCCTTTAACATTTTACAAAGGGAAGGGGTAAAGGTGGTTAGTGTGGCCGGATTTCCCCTGGGAGCTACCTATAAGGAAGTGAAAATCAATGAAATAAAAAAGGCGGTAGGAGAAGGAGCAGAAGAAATAGACATGGTAATGAATATTGGAGCTTTTAAGAATAAGGATTACCAGTGGGTTGTAGAAGAAATCGAGGAGGCGGCGGAAACTTCTGAAACCGCCCTTTTAAAAGTTATTGTAGAAACCGCTCTTCTGGATTGGGAGGAAAAAAAGAGGGTATGTGAATTGATCAAGAAAAGTAAGGCTTCCTATATCAAGACGTCTACCGGTTTGATACCGGGAGGAGGAGCCCGGTCAGAGGATGTTAAATTGTTCCAGGAGATTCTTAAAGGTAAAAAGAAAATTAAAGCCTCTGGAGGCATACGTGACCTTGTATATGCTCGAAAATTGTTGAGCAATGGAGCAGACCGTATCGGCTCCAGCTCCGGAATAGATATTGTTTTAGAGGAATTAGAAGAATAGTGTCGATATGTAGAGTAATCCTGTAAAATTGCCAGCATACACTGTATAATTTATTTCCTGGGAAATTAAGAAGGCATAAGGCCTGTTAGAGGAGATAACCATTATGATTTTTTCATAATGGTTATATTTGTTTCAGGGAATGAATATATATGGTTAAAAAACAGGAGTTGAAGCCCATGTTTGGGACAAGGTCTATTTTACAAAAACTAATGGTTCATGATATTATTTTTTTAATTTTTATTATGTTTATGTTTTT
This sequence comes from Bacillota bacterium, assembly GCA_007121375.1. Classification (GTDB taxonomy): domain Bacteria; phylum Bacillota; class Dethiobacteria; order SKNC01; family SKNC01; genus SKLX01. Next base: position 1,126 of record SKLX01000158.1, read on the forward strand.
TTCAATGACCCTGGTTATTTTCTTTTTCAGGGGTCCTTTGGAGTGTGCAGAGGGTCCTTCAGGGGAAGGAATTGTTGAAAAGGCCCTGGAAAGTCTGGAAAAGTCCCAGGGATTTACTTTTGTAATTAATGAAGAGGCCCAGGGTTATCAGTTAATGTTTGCAGGACAGGTTTTTAACCCTGATAAATTAATCGGGATATTAAGGGATTATGATTTAAAAGTATACAGGATATCAGAAGATCTTTTCGTAAAGAATCCTTTAAGCGAAGAGTGGGAGATGCTGAAAGAGGAGGAGATGGAAGATTTAAATAGTTTTGTACAAAGCCCACTTTATGTTTTAAGTCATATTTACAATCATTGGCCTGATTATGAAGAGGTAAGGAGGGAATATGTTGGGGAAAAAGCCTACCTGGTAATTAATTATTTACCTCCAGAAGGATCCTGGGGAAATTTATTAGATAATTATTACCCTTCTTTATCCCTGGAACAATTAAAGCATGTTAGCTGTCACCTGTGGATAAAGGAGGAGGAGGGCTGCCTGTACAAAATCAGGTTTTTATTAACCCTTGACCTTAAGGAGGAGGGGATTCAAACCATTTCCAGGGATATTATAATCAAATCCCCTGAGAAGGATGTTTCCCCGCCTCTTATCTTTTAAAAACATATGTTAATGTATTGTTTCTATTCGGGGTCTTGGCCCGCTATCAACCAGTTCCGGCGCAACATGGGAAAAATTATAGAAGTTTTCCTGGAAGCGACGGGCCAGTTTATCAGCTTCCAGGTCATAATCATTTTTATTCTCCCAGGTGTGACGGGGGTTCAATATTTCTGAAGGAACCAGGGGACAGCTTTCAGGCACATGGAGGTTAAAGACAGGATCATATCGATAATTTACTTCTTCCAGGGCTCCTTTAAGGGCCCCACTTACTATATTTCTTGTATGGCTTATGCTTATCCTTTTACCTTTACCGTAAGGTCCTCCTATCCATCCTGTGTTTATCAAGTATACCCGGGAATTGTGCCTTTCTATTTTTTCTCCCAATTGTTGAGCATAAACTTTAGGGGGAAGGGGGAGAAAGGGAGCTGAAAAGCAGGTAGAAAAAGTAGCCTGAGGTTCTATGATCCCTCGTTCTGTTCCTGCCAACTTGCTGGTGTATCCTGATAGGAAATGATACATGGCCTGGCTTTTATCCAGTCGGGCCACCAGAGGAAATACCCCAAAAGCATCTGCCGTTAAAAAAATGATTGTTTCAGGATGATTTCCTATACCGGGGTTAACAGCTCCAGGTATAAACTCGACAGGGAACCCTGCCCTGGTGTTTTCTGTTATGTCATCCCTGGCAAAATCCACATGCCGGGTCAGGGGGTCTATTACTACATTTTCAATAACACTTCCAAAACGAATAGCTTCCCATATTTGAGGTTCATCTTGAGGGGAAAGGTTTATGCACTTTGCATAAAGGCCACCCTCAATATTAAAAATACCTTCATCGGACCAACCGTGCTGGTCATCGCCTATCAACTGCCTTTCAGGGTCAGCAGATAAGGTAGTTTTTCCTGTACCTGATAATCCAAAGAAAAGTGCTGTATCTCCCTCTGTACCCATATTTGCAGAACAATGCATGGAAAGGACATTTTTTTGGGGCAGAAGATAATTCATTACTGAAAAAATAGATTTTTTCATTTCTCCTGCGTAATAGGTTCCTCCGATAATGCCTATCATTTTATCAAAGTTCAAAATTATGAAAGCTTCGGAATTTGTCCCGTGTACCTGGGGAGAGGCTTTAAATCCCGGGGCGGATATAATGGTAAAGGCCGGTTGGTGATTTTTAACTTCCTCCGGGTTTCCTTTGAGGAACAGCTGCTGGACAAAAATATTATGCCAGGATAATTGGTTTATAAATCTTATGGGGAGGCGATATTTTTTATCTACACAGGCATAACCGTCAAAAACAAAGGTTTCTTTGTTCTTTAAATATTTTAAAGTTTCTTTCAGGAGAAGATCAAATTTTTCCTCTGAGATAGGGCGGTTTACTTGCCCCCACCAGATTTTTTCCCTGGTGTTGGGTTCATCAACAATGAATTTATCATCAGGGGAGCGGCCGGTGTACTTTCCAGTTTTTACTCCCAGGGCTCCAGTACTGGTAAGTATACCTTCCTCCCTGGTAATGGATTCTTCTACTAACCTGGGAACGGGTAGATTACGGTAAACAGTCATGGAGTCAATATTGTTTTTAATATGAAAGTTTTAATCCATGTTTTCATCCTTTCA
>SKLX01000141.1 GCA_007121375.1 Bacillota bacterium
TAATATATCGGTCACGCAACAGGAAAACTTTATAAAATTAACCAGTACAAAAAAACTCCTTGAAAAACAAGAAGTTTTTTTAATGTTAACCAAAAACTTATAAATCCCGCATAGAAAGAAATTTTAGAGGGGAGCCTCATTATTTAAATTTTTAAGTTTTTCGGCTATCTTTTTTCATCTAAAATAAAACCTATCATTTCCTGAATCTGTCCCACCAGGTTAAGAATTTTTTCCGGAGGTATTTCCCTTATGACTTCATCTTCCTTCACATCAACCACTTCCACCATAACCCGGTCTGATGCTTCATGGACCTGGAAACGAAGCTTCACCTCTACGGCTTCTGTGGCCTGGTTTGCCTGTTTTACAGCCTCCTCCAGTTCTTCTGTGTATCTTTGCTCCTCATGACGGGGAGCTGCTTTTCCCTGGAGGGCTTCCTTTCTGTTTTTTTGTTGAGTATCGGCAAAGACATCTTCCTTACTGTTGACTTCATCTTCTTTGGTCTGGTCAAACACCTGGTTCATAATATGAGGGTCTAACCCGTTAATCTTCATGGACTCACCTCCTGTCACGGAAAAATATTCCCCCTTCTTAACTCTCCTGGACTCCCCTTTTTCTCATTCTACTTTTTTAGCTTACCGCTGCTTCTTCTACTTTGGAAGCTTCTTCCTTAATATCCTGGAAGGCCACCTTTTCACTAGAAGTCAACAGGTTTTCAACCTTCAGGAGTATAATGAGGCGGTCATCACATCGGGCTACTCCCTCCAGCAGGTTGTTGTCCACTCCCTGCGCCCCGCTGGGAGGAGGTTGAATATTGTCCAGGGATACCCTCAAAACCTCGGAAACTTCATCCACGATAAGGCCTAACTGATCGCCATTCATCTCCACAATAATAATCCGGGTATCGTTGTTGCGAGAATTTTCCGGCAGGTCAAACCGCTGGCACAAGTCCACCACGGGAACAATTGAACCCCGGATATTGATAACTCCTTCAATATAAAGGTCTGAATGGGGAATAGCAGTTATGGGTAAAAGTTTTAAAACCTCCCTCACCCGGTAAATGTCGATACCGAAGTCCTCTTCCTTCAGCTTAAAAACTACAAACTGTTTGTTACCTTCCTCTACCTTCTCTTCCTTCCTCTTTTCAAGTTCCATAAACAAAATCCCTCCTGTTTCTTAAGTAGTAAAAACTGACCATGGTGCTGCCAATCACCATTTACAATTAAACAAGGGTCTCCTTATTATTAAATTTATATCGACAGAATATATCTTTTTATTTAGAGATTTTTTGAGAAAATTAATGATTTAAGGATTTTTTCCCATTTGCGGGGATGCAAGGGGGTTAATAATTTAATAGAGGGTTTTTGGAGCAGAGGGAAAAGGGGCTTTCAAGGAGAAGGATATAACCCCTTCCTTGACATAATAAAAAAGCCTGATAAACTCTTGTTAGAGGATATCCTGGGAATTAACCCGATGGTGGTGAAAATGATAAGGAAAATAAAAGAATGGTTTTCAGGTATGCATAGGGAGATGGTGGGAGTATTTAAACTTGAAACTGCTCCCCAAAAAATAGCTTTGGGGGTAGCCATTGGCATCTTTATGAACTTTTTGCCCTCCATGGGGATAGGGGCTATCCTGGCTTTTATTGCTGCCCGGATCTTTAGAGCAAGCGCTGCAGCAGCCGTTACCACCAGCCTGGCCACGGGGTTTTTAATCCCCTTCCTTTATACTTTAAATGTCTTTACAGGTAGACTTTTAATAACTAACACGGGACTGGAGGAAATAACGGGGAATATAGAAGCCTCCATGCAGCAAACCATCGATTCCCTGGTAACCCCCCTCCAGCACTCGGAACTCTTCCTGCCCCTCCTGTCCAGTGTAAAAAGCCTGACCATAGATTTTCTTCTGGGCTCCGTTATAAATGCCTTTATCGCTGGCATCCTCATTTACGGGACCCTGCGTTTTGCCTTGAAAAAGAAAAAACAACCCCTCCTGGAAGAATAAACCCAATTAAAAGGGCCAGAAAAGGGGAATAAAGATCAGGGCCAGGAGAAAAACCAGGACCTGGAGCACCGCCCCCGCCTTCATGTAATCCATAAAGTTAAAACCTCCCGGGCCCAAAACTATAGTGTTGGGTGGGGTGGCTACGGGGGTGAGAAAGCAGCAAGAGGTGGCTGTGGCAATCCCCATGAGAAAGGGATAGGGACTGCAGCCCAGGGCGGAGGCAACAGCCATCCCTATGGGGGCAAAGAGGGCTGCCGTAGCCGTATTGGACATAAAATTGGTGGTAACTACAGTAATAAAAAAAAGGACCGCCAGAACCACCAGGGGGGATTCAATATTTTCCGTCAACCTTTCCGCCACCAGGACAGCTGCCCCCGTCACCTCCATAGCATCGCTCATGGAAAGCATCCCGGCAAAAAGGAAAATGGTGGTCCAGCTGACACTCTGAAAGGCCTCCTCCATGGTGATGCACCCGGTGATGATAACCAGGGCCGCCCCCAGCATGGCTGCCGTGGGAAGGGGAATCCATTCCAGGGCCATGGCGGATATGATAAAGACAAAAATTATCACCGCATAAACCATTTTATCCTGGCGCAGGTCTTCCTGGGCTATCTCCCCTTTCCTTTCTTCTCCCTCCCTTGCCGGGTTATCCTTATTCTCCTTTTTTACTTCCCCTTCCGGCAAAAACCTGGTTCCCAAAAGCCCCATGTAAGCAATACCTATAACAAAAACTATAATACCTATCCAGGCAAATTCAAAAAAACCAAAGGGAGTGAGACCGGCAGAATCCAGGGCGTCGTTTACGATACCATTGGGAGGCGTCCCTATGAGAGTCATCATACCCCCCATGGAGGCGGCAAAAGCCAGGGGGAGAAGGATTTTTTTAGGGGAAATGGAGGCCCGGTAAGCAATACCCATGGCGATGGGGACAAAAACCACTACCGTACCCGTATTGCTTAAAAAAGCCGAAAGGACTCCTACCACTACCATCACCAGGAAGATGATGGTCCCTTCCCTGTTACCTGCTGCTTTTACAGCGGCCTTCCCTATTTTTTGGGCCAGGCCCGTGCGGAACATGGCCTCCCCCACCATAAACATGGCCATAAAAATAATTACCCACTTGTTGCCCCAGTGGGCAAAGGCCTCCCCCGCCTCCAATATTCCCAGGAGACTCAGGCTAACGGGAACCAGAATGGCCGTAACCGCCAGGGGAATTACCTCAGTAAAAAACAAAACGGCAGCTATGAGGAGTATAAGGAGAACCTGCATTTCCGGAGGCATAAAAAAATCTCCTTTAAATTTAATTTAAGTCTTTACAAAAAAGCCTTCCTCGCGGAAGGTTAAATACTTTTTAATAAATGTTTTAGTTAGTGATCCGTTTCCAGGGAAAA
>SKLX01000070.1 GCA_007121375.1 Bacillota bacterium
CGACAGGGAAGAGGTCAGGCCGGATATTTTGGTATTAACAGGTCATGACGCTTATATTAAGGGTAAAAACTTCCTAAAGGTAAGCAGTTATCGCAATTCAAAATATTTTATTCGTGCTACGGAGATTGCCAGGAGATATGAGCCGGGAAAGGATAGCCTGGTAATTATAGCGGGAGCCTGTCAGTCTTTTTACGATAAACTGTTGTGGGTAGGGGCGAATTATGCTGCTTCACCCCAACGGGTCCTGATACATTGCCTGGATCCTGTTTTTATTTGTGAAAAAATAGCCTACACTCCTATAAATGAAACGGTGAATATACAGGAGGCTGTAAGAAATACCATTACTGGCTTAGAAGGAATTGGAGGATTGGAAACCAGGGGGACTTTCAGGCTTGGCTTTCCCAAATCCCCTTATTAATCCTGGAGCCCCGGAGAAAAATAAGGAGAAAATCCGCAAAATTTGGGCCTAAAGCTGGAGATTTGACATATGTGAGCAAATATGATAATATTGTAATGTTACAAATAATAATAAGGGTGATGCTAGTGATGGCAAAAAACTCTCTATGGCAGATCAGGAAGGACCTGGAGTCCCACGTGGGAGAAAAGATACAACTGCGTGCTAACAGGGGTCGTCGAAAAACCTTAGAAAAGGTTGGAGTTTTGGAGAATACCTATCCCTCTATTTTTATCATTCGTATTGATGAGCCTAACTACAATCAAAGGCTTTCCTTTAGTTATGCAGACGTATTAACAGAAACAGTAGAGCTAACAGTTTTTAATCAAAATGGAAATCATCGGATTAGTTCGGCGGCAGTAGAATAAACAGGTTATTATAATTAAAAGAATCACCCAGGTGGTTCTTTTTTTATGTACTTAAAAGGATTTTGTAAGTTAGGAGTCTTTGTCTTTCAAAGGTAATTTTTTTGTTAAATAGTCATATACTTTTTAAGTAATTAATAAGTATGAAAGGAAGATAATAAAATATTATATTTTTGAAAATGAAAGGAGACCGGTAATATGGCAGGCAGTGTTGACCTGATTACGACTGTTTTAGACCTGAAGCAGCTGGTGGGTGAAAATACCCTGCAATTTTCCATGATCAAAGAATTAAGTGTTCCCAGTGGAGTTAAAAAAATAGATAGGGTAGATTCGGAAATTACTGGGGTAAAGGCAGAAATAGCAGGAGATACCGTTATGGTAGAGGGAGCATTAATATTAAATATTTTTTATCTGACGGGAGAGGGGGAAGAAGAAAAGGAGGAGGTGGAGGAAAGTTTTTCACAGTTTATTCCTTTACCGGGGATTGAATATGGAGGAGATCCTAAGGATTTAGCCTTGAAGGTTTACCCCCGGGTAGAGCTGGCAGAACTGGATAAGTTAGTAGAGGAAGAAGGAAAAACTATTTTTGCAGTTACGGGAGTAGTTGAAATATTTGTTTTTTGTTACAGGGAAATAAACCTGGAAATAGTAACGGATATACCGGGAGGGAACCTGGAAAAGAATATAAAAGAAAACTTATTTTTAGAAAATTTTATAGGAGGGGAAGGGGAGGTTATATCTCTCCACTCCTGGATAGATTTAAATAAGGCGGCAGCCCGTATTGAAGGGGTAAATAGTAACTTTGAAGATTTAACCTGGGAGGCAGCCCAGGATATGGTTAAAATTGAAGGGTATTTGATAAATCAAATATCCTATAATCAGGAATCATCGGGGGAAACCCTGGAAGAAAGCTCAAGGGAAAGGTTTAGCCATACACTGAAAATTCCCGGGGTGCAGCCGGGGATGAAGGTAAAATGTTATCCCCGGGTAGGTGGAATAACCCATAAAATTGACCCCCAGGAAAGAACCCGGGTTGAGCAGGAAATTAGTATAAACCTTTTTGTCCTGGTAAAGGAAGGGATAATAATACAGGTGGTTTGTCAAGAGGAAGATGATCAGCTTTCTCTGCCCCAGGAAAAACTGCTCCTATATCAACCAGTTGAGGAATTCTCGGAAGAGCTATCCCTGTCCACAGAAGTTGAGCTGGAAGTGCCCATAAGGAAAATAGCCTGGCCAGGGGAATTAATTTTTGATAATCTTCAAGGGGAAATAGAGGAAGAGTACCTGGAAATTAAAGGTGTTTTAAAAAGCAAAATTATTTATGTAGATGAATTATCAGGAAGTACTGGCATGAAAAATTTTGAGGAAAATTTTAATCACAGGTTTGAAGTTCCCGAAAAGGATGAGGGAATGGTTTTTTTCATATATCCCCGACTGGAAATGGTTGATTATGAGATTATGGAGGATGGGAAAAGGTTTAAACAAAATGCAGTGGTTAAGGTTTATGTTAAAGTAGTTGATATAGAAGAGCAGTGGGTATATCTAAAAGGGGATGAAAAATATATTGATACCAGGGGGGAAGAAAGTACAGGAGGGACTATTATTGTAGTATATGTTATTCAGGAGGAGGATAGCATATTTAATGTAGCCCAGAAGTTTAATGTTTCTATTGACGCTATAATGAAGGTAAATAAGATAGATGATCCCGACTTAATTTATCCGGGTCAGAAAATACTGGTTCCCGGTGGTAATCCTTTCTAATTCCAAGGATTTATTTGGAGCATAACAGGCCATATATTCCTTTTCTTTCAGAAGCACTCCAGTGCTGTTTTTTTTTGCGTTAGATACATATAATTCCTGCAAAATGTAAAATGTGTCATTAATGTGAAAGTAAGTATCATATTCCAGTTTTAAGATTATTAATCAGTTATTAAATATATATAACAATTTATCTTTCCCAGGCAAGTTTGTTTAAGGAAACATTGTTTACTATAATACCAAGAGAGGGCTGATTATGTAAAAAAAGGAGGAGAATAAAAGATGAGAAAAAAAATACTGTGTTTGATCCTGGCGGCAGGCCTATGCTGGGGGCTGTTTTTTCCCATATCTGCCGCGGAAGGGAGAGGTTTTTCGGAAAATGTTAACATAACATTCCGCGTTAACAACTTAACTTTCAGGCCTTTAGTCATCCAGGGGGAGGAGGGCAAGGGCTTCCCCTTTAATTTAACCCTTTACATAGTTAACCAGGGAGATACTTTAGAAGGAATTGCCTTCAGGTTTAATCTTTCCCCTGAACACCTTATAAAGGCTAACGGACTAGAGGGCAAGGACCTTAGAAAGGGACAGGTTTTAATCATTCCCCAGGGGGAAATGGCAAGGCCTGGTGATCCCAGACCGGCCCCAGCACCAGAACAGGAACCCGATCCGGACCAAGCCCCAGCCCCGGAACCCGATTCCGAGCCAGAACCTGAGCCCGAGCCTGATCCAGCCCCGGAACCGGACCATGTACCAGCTCCGAACCCTGAACCGGAGCCGGACCCTGAACCGGAGCCAAAGCCCAA
>SKLX01000059.1 GCA_007121375.1 Bacillota bacterium
AAAAAAAAAAAAATTGGTGATATACTGGTGGAGGAAGAGGGAGCTAAAATTGCTGTTGATTCTTTAGTTTCTCCTTTTATTTTAAGTAACCTGGAAGAGGTAAGCAGTTTGCCTGTTAGGGTAAGGGAAGTTAAGCCGGAAGAAGTTGTGGAAAGAAATGAAAGAACCAGGGAAATAAAAGGTACGGTGGCTTCCTTGAGGCTTGATGCCCTGGCAAGCCTGGGCTTTGGTTTTTCTCGTTCCAAGATAGTAAGAGCTATTAAGGCTGACCAGGTTAAAGTAAACTGGCAAAGGGCTAATGATCCTTCTTTCCAGGTGGAAGAAGGAGATATCATTTCTCTCCGGGGAAAGGGTAGAATTATAGTTGAAAAGGTTTTGGGTAAAAGCAGAAAGGGAAGGGTTCAAGTTTTAATAAAAAAGGTTCTATAAGGGAAGGAAATTGTAATATTTTAGAGAAATTTGAAAAAGAAAATAAAAATATATTCATTTAATTTGAGGAGGTTTTTTAATGTCTTTAACTCCACTGGATATCCAAAATAAAAAATTCTCAATGGTTTTAAGGGGATATAATAAGGAAGAGGTCAATGAGTTTTTAGATAAGGTAACCAAAGATTATGAAGAAATTTTAAAGGAAAATGCTTCATTAAAGGAAAAAGTTGATAGCCTGGAGGGAAAGTTAGAGCATTACAAAAAAATTGAGGATACCCTTCAAAGGGCCATAGTAGTTGCCCAGGATACTGCCGAAGAAGTAAAGAGAAATGCCAGTAAAGAAGCTGAGCTAATCAGGAAAGAAGCAGAGAAGGATGCGGCCAGGATTGTAGAGGAAGCCCGGTATAAAGCAAGCCGTATTTTGTCAGAACATGAAGAAGTCCACAAGCAGGCTCAAGTGTTTAAACTGCGGTTGCGTTCCCTGGTGGAAGCTCAACTTTCGGCCCTGGAATCAGAAAGCTGGTTAGATTTAGAGGACAACGAAGATCAGGCAGAAGGGGAAGGATCGGAAGAAGGGGAAAACAGGGAAGATCAAACGGCATAAATAAGTTTTTACGCCTTTCCTGGACAGAAAGTTGACTTTTTAATGATTAATGGTATATTATTTTTAATTAATAGTATTTTAAGAGATATGGACTAAAACTATGATCGGGTAGAGTAAGCAGGCCCTTGAAGCACAGAGAGTCAGGCATGGTGAAATCTGACCTTTAAGTTTGCTGAAAATCTCCCGGGAGTGCCATGGGAAATTTCCTCAGGGAAGAGTAGACATGGCCGTTTGCTGCGTTAAGGCTATAAGCTTCATTATAAATAATTCTTTAAGTATCATGTACTAGGGTGGTACTGGGGGAAGATCCTCTCGTCCCTAACGGAAGGGAGGTTTTTTTATTATATAAAAGTATTTTGGAGGTGTTATGGATGGAGTACAAAGATACTCTAAATTTACCTAAGACAGATTTTCCTATGCGAGCCAATTTACCCAACAGGGAACCAGAAATACTTAAGCACTGGGAAGATATTAACCTGTATGAAACAGTCCAAAAATCCCGGGAAGGAAAGGAAAAGTTCATTCTCCATGATGGGCCTCCCTATGCAAACGGAGATATCCACATGGGAACAGCCCTTAATAAAGTATTGAAGGATATTATAGTAAAATACAAGACCATGAAGGGGTTTGATTCTCCTTTTGTCCCCGGGTGGGACACCCATGGGCTGCCTATAGAACACCAGATTATAAAGACTAAAAAGATTAACCGTCATGAAGTGGGGGACCTGGAGTTCAGGCAGGAATGTAAGAACTATGCTTTAAAATATGTGGATATTCAAAGGGAACAGTTTAAGAGGTTAGGAGTGCGGGGGGATTGGTCTAATCCGTATCTTACCTTAAAACCTGCTTTTGAGGGGAAGCAGGTGGAAGTATTTGGAGAAATGGCCAAGAGGGGTTATATTTATAAAGGGTTAAAACCTGTTTACTGGTGCACCTCTTGTGAAACAGCCCTGGCCGAGGCAGAAGTTGAATATGATGATCGCAAATCCCCCTCCATTTTCGTTAAATTTCCTATTATTGATGACCAGGGTATTTTTGGCCAGGAGGATAAAAACTATATCATTATCTGGACTACTACCCCCTGGACCATACCAGCTAACATAGGGGTAGCCCTCCATCCTGAATTTGATTATGCCCGGGTTAAGGTGGGGGAGGAATATTATATAATGGCTGAAGCCCTGGTAGCCAGGGTGATGTTTGTGCTGGATCAAAAGGACTGGGAAATTGTTGAAACCTTTAAAGGGACAGAGCTTGCAGGAATTAAATACCAGCACCCCCTCTTTAATAAAGAAGGTATTGTGGTTAAAGGAGAAATGGTAACCCTGGAACAGGGTTCAGGATGCGTCCATATAGCTCCCGGTCATGGCCAGGAGGACTATTTATTGGGACTGGAATATGATTTACCCGTTTTTGCTCCTGTAGACAACAAGGGAATTTTTACAGAGGAAGCAGAACAGTTTGAAGGTATGTCTTATACTCAAGTTAACAAGGCGGTTACCACGGAATTAAAGGAGAAAAACCTTCTCCTTAACCTGGATTTTATGACTCACCCTTATCCCCACTGCTGGCGATGTAAGGAGCCTATACTTTTTAGGGCCACCGAGCAATGGTTTGCATCTATCGATGGTTTCAGGGAAGGTGCTTTAAAGGCTATCGAAAATGTCCAGTGGATTCCCAGCTGGGGTGAGGAAAGAATTAGAAGGATGGTTTCCGAGCGCCATGACTGGTGTATTTCCCGGCAAAGGATATGGGGAGTTCCTATCCCTATTTTCTACTGCCTGGAATGTAATAAGGAGATAATTAGCGATGAAAGCTTAAAAGCAGTTCAAGAATTGTTTGCCCGGGAAGGTTCTGATTCCTGGTTCAAAAAAGAAGCGGAAGAGATTCTTCCCCCCGGTACCCGGTGTCCTGAATGTGGAGAGGGGAAGTTCCGCAAAGAAAAGGATATTATGGATGTGTGGTTCGACTCGGGCTCTTCCCATGCTGCTGTATGCCAGGTAAGGGAGGAGCTGGGATGGCCTGTAGACCTTTACCTGGAGGGTAGCGACCAGTACCGGGGTTGGTTTCAGTCCTCCCTTTTGACTTCCGTGGCTACCAGAAATCAAGCTCCCTACAGGGCTGTCCTCACCCACGGATGGGTGGTGAATGAAGAAAAAAAAAAAATGTCCAAGTCCCTGGGGAATGTAATTGCTCCCCAGGAAATAATAAAGAACTATGGTGCAGATATTTTACGCCTTTGGGTATCTTCTTCGGACTTCACCGGAGATGTAAGGGTTTCACCCCATATTCTTCAACAGCTTTCGGAGGTTTATCGTAAAATAAGGAATACTGCCC
>SKLX01000078.1 GCA_007121375.1 Bacillota bacterium
AAAAACCCCTTTAAAGCCAGGAAAAGAACCAGAATTCTGCTCCACAGAGAATATCGAAAGAGCTTGGCATTCATAGCAGCTTTTCTGTGAATAATATTCATTGCTTCTTCCCCTCCCTCCAACCTTATCAGCCACATGGCCCTTCCTACATGAGATACCATTTCCCCTTCTCCCTTAAAATTCAAAAATATAAGGGCTGCAAAAAACAATATTACTGCCCCGGTAATTCCTGCCCATATCTTTTTATCCTTAATACTTTTACCTTCCAGGCCTAAATAGGTAACAGTAAAAGCCACCAGGGCTGTTAATGATCCTCCAAAATTTGCTCCCCAGGCGGGAGATATAAAAAGGTAAGTTATAAAAACAAAAGAAAGGGGAATTAAAATGAAAATTTTAGTTTTCGTTCCCATCATCTTCTGATAAAGAGTAGCGGCAAAAAGAACTGATGCCCCTATTAAAATTCCCATATATTCATTTCCAATTCCATAAAACCTGGCACCACTTACAGGGTCATAACCCATAACAGAGTTTTTCATAAGATTTGCTCCTGTTAATATATCTACAACCAGGGCCAGGGAAATAACCCCTCCTACCCTTAAAAAAAGGTCAACATTGCTGCTTCGATACAGGAATGCTGTGGTGAATATCAGGGTAAAAATGATAACGACTACAAAAGAAACAAATAGATTGCCAGGGGGAAAAGCCCCATATATCAAAAAAGAAAGGGGAACCAGCATAAGAAAAACCATAGGTAAACGTAAATACTTGTAAAAATTGAAATTAAAGATAAGACCTCCTACTGCTGCCAGGACCAGAACTATCTGGGCCAAAATATAAGCTTTAATAAGGGAAGGTCTCTGCTGATGGACTCTGCTGATCTGTTCATTAAGGCTTAATAAGTAAGAAAAACCATTATTATCCTTGGAAGCTATTTCTACAGGATCCCCATAAAGATAGGAGGGTGGGCTTAACCCTAATAAACCCAATATCGTTGGAGCAATATCAATGCTGGCCACCAAACCGGGGCGCATAGTAGTCCCTGAGGACAACAAACCTGAGGGTTCCTCCTGCCCCTGATACAGGGCTAAAAGGGAAATCTGGTCTCCTCCAGGAGTTACAATCCCCTGGGGATTTGGAGTAAAAAAAAGAAGGACCCTTTCCTCTCCCAGCAGGGGTACAATCTTTTCTAAAAACAGTCCCAGGTTTTCTAACTGTAAGTTAAAAAAAGCCTGGGCTTTTTCCGGTGACAGCATGGGCATGCTTTCCCTTAGGCGAAAAGTATCACCCCAGTCTATTACTATTACCTGGCTTTTATCCAGCAAAATTAAAAATTCATCCCAAATTTTTTCTACATCCATCATAAGTCCAGAGGTATATTCTTCTCCTGATCTTAGAATTTCCTTTCCCCCTTTTCCATAATCTATTATTCCATGCTTATCCATAATCAGGGTAGAAGCCAGGCGATTGTATTCTTCACCATCCCCATTTCCCAGAAGGGCAGTTTTCATCCCCTCTTCTCTTATCAAAGTTCCCAGGGCCCCCGGCACAGCCCGGTGATTAAGGGATTTGTTTACTTCTATCAGGTTATTTATCCCCAGGTGGACCATATGCCCCCGGGGTATTCTTCCTGTATAACGCCTGTAAAGCGCCTCCGCCGGGTAACCCTCCTTCTTTTCCTCTATATTTAATGCCAGGCCTCCCTTATTTGTACCTAAAGCCCTGGCTCCAGCACCAATGGTTACATATGCATTTACACTGTTTAATCCTCCTGCGGTCCCTGTATTCATTAAAGCCAGGGAGCTATTATCCATTAAATCTCTTATGGTTGGATATTTTTTCTGGGCATATTCCCATTCTTCCAGGGATAAACCATCTACTACCAACATTATAACCTGTCTATCTGCCTCCTTATTAATGCTTCCCATTCCTGTCCGGGGAATAAATATGGCCCACAGTATTAAAAAAACTGAAGAAAAAAATATTATTGCCTTTACAATATTTGTTTTATTATTCTTTTCACCCTTATATTCCTGCCAGCAGTTTTTCATAAAGGGCTCTGGTCCTTTCTACCATTATTTCCAGGCCAAAATTATCTTTGACCATTTTCTGGCCCTTTAGAGCCAGGGAACTTCTTAACTTAAAATCTTTATTTAACCTTTCAATGCCTTCCGCCAAAGGCAAGGGTTGGGCGGGAGGCACCAGGTAGCCTGTTACTCCATGAACTACTATTTCGGGAATCCCCCCTGTTTTAGTAGCCACTACAGGCCTCCTGGCCGCCAGGGCTTCCAGAAGGGTTATGGAAAGACCTTCATGCCGGGAAGGAAGAACAAAAATATCCAGGGATGAAAGATAGCCCGGCATATCCTCCACATGCCCCAGAAAAAATACATTCTCCTTTAACCCCAGCTTTACAGCCTGCTTCTCCAGCTTTTTCCGAAGGGGGCCTTCTCCTGCTATAAAAAACTTTATTCTTTTATTATTTTTTTGCTGCAGCACCAGTTTGGCAGCCTCCAAAAAATCTTCTATACCCTTTTGAGGAGCCAGGCGGGCTGCTGTTCCTACCAGAATTTCAGATTTTAATAACCTCTCCTGAACATTACCATAATCTGAATAATTTATACCATTATATATATTTACCACTTTCCTCTCCTCTATCGCCAGGTTATTCAATAAATCCTTCCGTAAGGCCTGGGAAACAGTAACTATAATGTCCGTTTTCCTGCTCAATATTTTCTCTACACTGGTAAAGCAAAAAGAAGGCAGTATACTCTCCTGCTGATAATCCCGATAATTATGTAAGGTTAAAACAACAGGTATATCTGTGCATAAAAGAGAGGCTAACCTCCCAACAAATCCTGCCTTATAACCATGGAGGTGAAGTAAGTCCACTTTATCTTTTTCAAGAGTCTTTGCTAAATTAAGCACATTTTTAAAATCACTCCAGGGAGAAATGTCGCCTTTAAGCTCGAAAGAAATAACCTGGATTCCCCTTTTTTCAAGAACCTTTGCTAAATTCGTCCCGGAGGGGCAGGCTATAATCACCTGATAATAAGGGCACAATTTCTCTGACAATAGTTTTACATGCTCTTTAATTCCTCCCTCCACAGGCCTTAAAACATGAAGAATCCTTTTTTTCAACTTTAAAATTCTCCTCAACAATTCCACATTTTATGACATTATTATGCCCAATAAACACAAAAAAAAAGCGGGGCCTCCCGCTTTTTAATAATTTGCCATTAATTGCTGAACTGATTACTGAACATATCCTGGTAAAAATAAGGCTATTTGAGGAAAAACCACCAGTAAGGCTATGCAAACAAAAATGGCCAGAAGAAAAGGCCAGGCACCCTTAAAAATGG
>SKLX01000075.1 GCA_007121375.1 Bacillota bacterium
AGAAAATAGCCTTAACTCCTGCCACATTATGTCTTCCCCTAATTGAGGAAGAAAAACTTAAATATCTTAAATCTCAGCTGGAAGAAAGGAAGATTTATTCCCGCCATCAGGTAAAGGAGCGGGAAGGGGGAGTTGTGAAAGAAGCCATGGATTACTTCCGCCTGGAAGGAAGGACTATGGGAAGGTCCATTAATGAAGATAAAATGTTTTTTGAAACGGTAGGGGCGACGGCATGCCTGGTTTCGGAAAAGTTCTTATTCCAGGAAACAGGGACTCCCCTTTGCTGATATTAAAAGGGAGGTGGAGCTTTGGAGGAAAAAACTATTAAAAGAAAAAAAGTATATGAAGGGAAACTAATTAACCTGAGGGTTGATACCGTTTTACTTCCCGATAACAGGGAGAGTTCTCGGGAAGTAGTGGAACACCCTGGGGCTGCAGCAGTAGTTCCTGTTAATGAAAGAGAAGAAGTTTACCTGGTGAGGCAGTACCGAAAGCCTGTGGAGGAATCAATGCTGGAAATACCTGCAGGGACCCTGGAAAAAGGGGAGGAACCCCTGGAATGTGCGCGAAGAGAATTGAAAGAAGAAATTGGTTATGAAGGAAAAAATATTACCCACCTTTTAACCTTTTATACTTCACCGGGGATATGTAGCGAAATTATGCATCTTTATTATGCTACAGGTTTAAGGGAAAAGGGAGAAGAAAAGGATAAAGACGAATTTATAGGGATTGAAAAATATTCCCTGGAAGAGGCAATAAAACAAATAAACCAGGGGAAGATAAAGGATGCCAAAACCATTATAGGCTTAATCCTGGTTTACCAGAGGCTCAAGAATAATAAGTAAATGCCCCGCATAAAAATAAGAAGATTAATCTCAGGCGGGGGAATAAATTGTATATTGAAATCAGGGAAGCGGTCCTTCAGTATATTAGAAATAATTTAGCTTGTTATCTCCTGGTGGCCCTTATATTTTCGGGGGGGATAATGGCGGGAGCCCTTATGGTTAGAGTTCTGCCTGAGGCCCAGGCAGGAGAGTTAAGCGGGTACCTTTTTCACTATTTTATAGATTTCAGCCAGGAAGAATTATCTCAACAACTCATGCTGAGGGAATCAATAACTAATAATTTAAAATATGTGCTGGCCATCTGGCTTTCGGGAGCACTAATTATAGGTTTTCCCTTAATATTTATCTTCCTATTTATACGAGGTTTTATCCTGGGTTTCACCGTTGGGTTTTTAGTTGACCAGATTGCGTTCCAGGGTATAGTTTTTGCTATTTCAGCTATTTTACCCCATAACATATTGCTAATACCCGCTTTAATGATAGCAGGGGTTTCTGCTACTTCTTATTCCCTGATAATCATTAAAATGAGATTAAAGGCACAAAAATATAATGTTAATACCATGTTTTGGAATTATAGCCTGTTAATAACCCTATCCATATTATTTGTAGCTCTGGCTGGCTTAATAGAAGCTTATATAACTCCCGTTTTTATGAAAATTATAGTTCCCCTTTTAAAAATCAATTTAACATGAGAAATAGAGGAGGATAATAGTTATGATCGTAGGAATCCCCAAGGAAATCAAGGATAAAGAAAAAAGAGTTGCCATAATTCCCGCCGGTGTAGAATTGCTGGTGGAATCAGGACATAAAGTAATTCTGGAAAAGGGTGCCGGAGAAGGAAGTGGCATTTCTGACGATGATTTTAGGGAAGAAGGAGCTTATATAGTAGATTCGGGACAAGCAGTCTACCATGAAGCAGATATGATCCTTAAAGTAAAAGAGCCTCTTCCTGAAGAATACCCTTACCTGAGGGAAGAACAGATTATATTTACCTACCTTCATCTGGCAGCGGTGCCTGAGCTTGCCCGGGTCCTGGCAGAGAAGAAGGTGGTTGCTATGGCCTATGAGACGGTACAGCTGGAGGACGGCTCCCTTCCCCTCCTGGATCCCATGAGTAAAGTGGCGGGCAGGATGGCTGTTCAAATAGGAGCTCATCACCTGGAACATATCCAGGGGGGCAGTGGTGTGCTTCTGGGAGGAGTGCCGGGGGTTCCTCCTTCCCGGGTAGTTATTATTGGAGGAGGGGTAGTAGGAACCAATGCTGCTCGCATAGCCAATGGTATAGGAGCCCAGGTGACCATACTGGATATTAATCCCTCCCGGCTAAGGGAACTGGATGACCTTTTTTACGGGCAGGTAACCACCTGTTTTTCCAACAAGTACAATTTAAAGAAAATTGTTCCTCAGGCGGATCTTCTTATAGGGGCGGTTCTTCATACCGGGGGCAAAGCACCAATCCTGGTTACAGAAGAAATGGTGAAGGGTATGAAGCCTGGTTCTGTGATTGTTGATGTAGCTATTGACCAGGGAGGTATAGTAGAAACCATTAACCGCTGTACATCTTTATCAAATCCCGTATATGTGGAAAATGAAGTAATTCATTATGCGGTGCCCAATATTCCCGGTTCTGTTCCCCGTACGTCTACCTTTGCCTTAACCAATACCACCCTTCCTTTTGTTTCCCTGGTGGCCAATTACGGTTACAGGGAGGCAGCAAGGGTTAAGAAATGCCTGGCCATGGGTATTAATATTGTAAAAGGTAAAGTTGTATGTGCTCCTGTAGCTGAAGCGGTAGGGTTACCCTACACCCCCTTAAAGGAAGTCCTTGATTTATAAATAATTTTGGCCTTTTCTCCTGGCTGGCTATATAGCTTTCTTTTTAGAAGGATGGTTCTAAAGGAAGAGTTACCATAATATATATTTTAAAAAAGAAAGCATATTATGCTTTTGCGGGAGGTTTTTAAATGAGATTAATATCTTTTCTTCGGTTTAATCCCCGGCATGTAATGTTTTTTAGGATTTTGGTTATTATACTGGTTATAGCCATGATTATTCCCAAGATGGTTTTTTTGGTTAAGGAAATATTTTCCCCTTATATCCTGGAGGAAGAAGGACCTGCTGACACTCAAAAGGTTGATAAAGTTATCCTTTACCAGGAAAGGGAACCGGACTTTTGGAAAAGGTTTTGGGATGATTTAAGTCATTTTTATTTAAAAGGAATAATAAATTTTGTCTAATTAAAAGGATTTCTTTTCCTGAGTGTTGAAATATTAAAAAACATTTACCAATTTATTGACTGATTCCCAGTATTACAACTTTGTTGCGGATAGGGTAATTAAAAAGGAGAACTTGTGGATGAATAATTGGATTAATGAGTTTTTGTATTTTTTAGAGGTAGAAAGGGGCCTTGCTAATAATACCCTGGAATCCTACGGAAGGGATTTAAAAAACTTTGCCTCTTTTTTAAGTAATAATGGATGTA
>SKLX01000041.1 GCA_007121375.1 Bacillota bacterium
GACCAGCATGGAACAGCTATAGTAGTAACGGCTGGTCTTTTTAATGCTGCTAAAATAACTGGTAGAAAAATTGATGAGTTAAAGATTGTAATTAACGGTGCAGGAGCTGCGGGAATTGCTACGGTAAAGCTTTTGCTTTACCTGGGAGTAAAGGAGGTTATCCTGTGTGATTCCAGGGGTATTATTTATCCTGGACGGTTGGAGGATATGAACCCTTATAAAGAAGAAATTGCCCGCTTAACTAATCCTAAAATTAAAGGAGGCAGCCTTGCCGATGCCTTAAAGGGAGCCCATGGTTTTATTGGTGTTTCCGTGGCAGGAGCAGTTGATGTTCAAATGGTAGAGTCTATGGAGGATAGAGCTTTTGTTTTTGCTTTAGCCAATCCTGTTCCAGAAATAATGCCCCATGAGGCCAAGGAAGGGGGGGCGGAGGTTGTAGCTACCGGGAGATCTGATTTTCCCAACCAGGTTAATAATGTACTGGCTTTTCCAGGAGTTTTGCGAGGTGCCATGGAGGTAAGGGCCAGTGATA
Organism: Bacillota bacterium; assembly: GCA_007121375.1. GTDB lineage: Bacteria > Bacillota > Dethiobacteria > SKNC01 > SKNC01 > SKLX01. The sequence continues at coordinate 533 of SKLX01000041.1, forward strand.
TTAATAACGATATGAAGGTTGGGGCAGCAAAAGCTATAGCAGATTTAATTGGAGAAGAAGAATTAAGCCCGGATTTTATTATTCCCCAGGTTTTTGACCCCCGGGTTGCTCCTGCTGTAGCAGCTTCAGTAGCTGAAGCTGCTCTAAGAACGGGTGTTGCTGCCAGGGAAGTTGAACCTGAAAAAGTGTATAAAAAGACTCAAAAAATGGTTCAAGAGATTAAAAGGCTATGATTAATCTCAATAAATTTCAAAAAAAATAATTCTTTAAAGAGGGAAAGTTAAAATAATGTCGAACTAATATCTATAAAGGTTTAGCCCTGCCTGATACATAAAGAGGGATTTCATGTGCTCTGCCTTTCCCTAATATGTTTAGAATAGAGCCCATCTTTTATGTACTTCAAATTAAATATAATTGGGTAGTCAGGGCATTATTTAAAAGTTTAATAATTTAGCAAATTTATTTTTATAAAGGAGGAGTTTTATGGAGCAGGTAGCTTTAAATTCAGTTTTAAAATCATCCCAAGCTCTCAACCAGGAAATAGCTGAAAAAAGCCACGTAGATGTAAATAAATGTTACCAATGCGGGACCTGTGCCGCTGGTTGTCCCGTTGCTTATCTTGCTGATTACAGTCCCCGCCAAATTGTTAGAATGCTTCAAAACGGGTTGGTGGAAGATGTATTAAAATCACGTATGATATGGTTGTGTATAGGGTGTGGAAACTGTCTTTCCCGTTGCCCTAGGAAAATTGATGTTCCCCATTTGAATGATACTCTGCGAATAGTTTCTAAAGAGAAGGGATTTCCTCCTGCTGAAAAGAGTGTAGATGTATTTAATGATTCTTTTCTTAAAACGGTACAGTATACAGGAAGGTTATACGAAGCTGGCCTTACCATGCTTTACAACACCCGTTCAGGAAACTTTATGTCCGGCATGGATGTGGCACCTCATATGATGAAGCTTGGTAAGATAAGCCCCTTCCCTCACCTGATTAAGGGCAGGGGAGAAGTAAGCCGTATCTTTAAGAAGATTCAGGAAAGAAAAGGAGGAAAATAATGAAAATAGGATACTTTCCCGGTTGTTCCCTGGAATCTACGGGTATTGAATATCACTTATCAAATAAGGCAGTCGCTAAAAAGTTAGGGGTTGAGCTTTGGGAAATTCCTGACTGGAACTGTTGTGGTGCTTCACCTGCTCACCAGTCGGATCTGGTCCTTCCCAATGCCCTTAATGCTCGTAACCTGGCCATCGCAGAAGAGGCGGGGATGGATGTAGTTGCACCCTGTGCTGCCTGTTACAACAGGATGTGCGCGGCTATAGAAACCTTAAAGAATGATCCTGAAGAATTGAAAAATATTAATGAAATTATTGAAAGAGATTATAAGGCCTCCAACAAGGTTTATAACATGGTTGAGTTTTTCCATGACCTGGTAGGCTTAGATAAGATTGCTGCTCAGGTACAAAAAAAGCTGAGCGGTTTAAAGGTAGCCTGCTACTATGGTTGTCTCCTGGTAAAGCCCCCGGAGCTAACCAGATTTGATAATCCAGAGAATCCCACTAGCATGGATGAAATAGTGGAAACCATTGGGGCAACACCCCTGGTATGGCCCTATAAAACAGAATGCTGTGGCGGCGGTCTGGCTATTTCTAAAACAGAAGTAATTTTAAAGCTGGGCAACGATATTTTTTCTTATGCTCAGGCCATTGGAGCTGACTGCCTGGTAACCGCCTGTCCCATGTGCCAGCTTAACCTGGAATTGAGGCAGCCAGCCATGGAAAAAGAATATAACGTAAAATTCAATATGCCTGTATTTGAGATTTCAGAATTAATTGGATTAAGCTTTGGGTTTTCTCCCAAGGAACTGGGAATTAATAAGCACTTTGTTAATACAGCACCGCTACTTAAAGAAAAGCAGTTAGCTTAATAATTACTTGTAGGTCTTTACGGGCCTGTGAACTGGAGATAAAAGATTTTATAATGCTCTAGTCCATCCTAAAGCTATTACTCTGTTTTTTATATAAAGCAGGAAACTGTTGAGACTAGGGTGGTGATTGGGTGGAGACTAATACACTTTTTGCAGGAATAAAAAGAGAATTAGATGAACTGGAAGCAGGTCTGAAAGAAGTTTTAGACTCTAGAGAGAAATTGGTAGCAGATATATCTTCCCATTTATTAAGTTCTGCTGGTAAGAGACTTAGGCCAGCATTATTCTTTTTATGTGCAAAATTAAAAGAAGAAGAAATAGAGGGTCATGTCCCCGTTGCGGTAGCGATAGAGCTTATTCATTCTGCTACTCTAGTTCATGATGATGTGGTTGATAACTCTGATACTCGACGGGGCCAGCCTTCTGTTAATTATAAATGGGGTAACCAGGCATCTGTTTTAATGGGTGATTATTTATTTGCTAAAGCTTTTGCCATTCTTACCAGTGTTGGAAATATTAAGACCATAAGTGTTATGTCCAGAGCAATAGAAAAGATGTCTGAAGGTGAAATTCAGCAGCTGGATGAAATATTTATTCCTGATATAAATGAAAAGACCTATTTAAACAGGGTTGAGAAAAAGACAGCCTTATTTATTTCAGGAAGCTGCCAATGCGGCGGAATAATTGCCGGGTTCAGGGAAGATGAAGTAAAGGCTTTAAAAGATTACGGCTATAACCTGGGAATGGCTTTCCAGATAACCGATGATTTATTAGATTACCTGGGGGAGGAAGCCAAGACAGGCAAACCTGTGGGAAATGATTTAAGGCACGGAACCGTAACTTTACCCTTTATTTACATGC
>SKLX01000104.1 GCA_007121375.1 Bacillota bacterium
GACATCCCTTCATTTTGTCGATTAGAAAAACAGACCATTTAGAACCATAAAAAGAGAAGTAAAAGGTATAAATAAAAATTCTTTAGAAAGAGGTGATAAATTAATAATAATTAATGGTAAAAAACACTGATCAATATATTTCAAATGTAATCAAGATATTTTAATTCCATTAAAGAAGGGGTGGTTGTATTTTGTTCAAAAAATTTAATTTTAACATGGGTTTAAAGGGAAAATTGATAGGATTGTTTTTAGTGGTAGGTTTAATCCCTGTACTGGTTATTAGCCTTTTAGCCTTCAATAATTCCCAGAATAACTTAAGGGAAGAAATTATGGGAGCCATGGAAATGTACGCGGGCATAGCCAATGAAAGTCTGGAGTCATACTTTGCAGAAAGGGAGGGGGATGCCAGGGTTATTGCCACCACCCGGGATGTTTATCAGAGCTTAAATATTTTAGAAAAATTTGAAGGGGATACAAATGCTGACGAATGGCGGGAGAGAGTTAATATGCTGGATGAACTGGCCCCCACTATTTTGGAGGAGTATGGTTACGCTGACTTTTTTGTCACCGATCTATCGGGAACGGCCGTTTATGCCTCCAGTGATGATCTGTGGCACGCAGATTTATCTGAGCGAGATTATGTCCGGGGTTCCCTGGGAGGAGAAACCAGCTGGTCAGAGCTTTTTTATTCTGATGTTATTCACGAAAACTGCATGGTGGTATCTGCTCCCGTTTACAGCAACGGTCGTTCCGGGGACCTGGTGGGATCAGTTAACCTCCTCTTTGACGAAGGAATGATTAACCAGCTGGTCCATGAGGGACTGGGAGAACTGGGAGAAACGGCCAATGCCTACCTTATTGATGAAAATGGGATGCTTCTTTCTAACGCCCTCCTGGGAGAATACCGGGAAGGGGCAGCCCTCCAGGAAAGCATTAGCACCCGGGCTGTGGAACACCTTTCCGGCGCCCTGGGAGCTAATAACTGGGATTTCCAGGTCCAGGATGAGTATCAAAACTACATGGGGAATGAAATTCTGGGTGCCATGGAAGTCACCCGTTTAGGGGATGCTCCTGCAGGATTGGTAATAGAAATTGACCAGGGGGAAGCCTTTGCCGGGGTGGTGGCTATGAGGAATATGATGGTCATGGTTGCATTTATAGCTGCTTTATTAATTGCAGCTGCTGCATACTTCATAGCCATGAGCCTGGCCCGTCCCATCGAAACCATAGCCGGGGTGGCCAACAAAGTGGCAGAAGGGGACTTCACCATCCAAACGGAAATGAACCGGAACGACGAGATTGGCCAGCTGGCCCAGGCCTTTAACACCATGAACTCCAACCTGTCCCAGCTCATCCGTCAGGCCGTGGAAACGGCCCAGGGGGTAAAGGATTCCAGCGAAGGATTATCCTCCGCCGCCGAATCCACCAGCGCTTCCCTGGAGCAGGTGGCCGCTACCACCAACCAGTTTGCCAGCAGCAACCAGGAGCTTACGGGCAGCGCCCAGGAAATGGCGGACATTTCCCGAGAAGTTTCGGAAAGCGCTGCCCAAGGCAGTGAGGCCGTGGAAAGTGCCGTACAGCAGATGAAGGAAATTAATGATATGGTAGACGGTTTAAGGGGCATCATCGAAGGCCTGGACAACCGTTCCCAGGAGATAGGAAACATTGTCAGTATGATAACCGCCGTAGCGGAACAGACCAACCTGCTGGCTTTAAACGCCGCCATTGAAGCGGCCCGGGCCGGTGAGCAGGGCAAGGGGTTTGCTGTGGTGGCGGAAGAAGTCAGGAAGCTGGCAGAACAGGCGAGTAAAGCCGCTGAAGATATCTCCGGCCTTATCCAGGAAACCCAGGGAGAAACCACCCGGGCGGTAGAAAGCATGGATAAAGGAGTAGAAAAGGTCCGGGAGGGTTCAGAAGTGGTAATGTCCAACAGTGAAACCTTCCAGAAGATTGTGGAGGAAGTACAAAGGATCGTTACCAAAATTGATGAGGTATCCTCGGCTACCGAGCAGATAAGTTCCGGCAGCCAGGAAATCGCAGCTTCCACCGAAGAGCAGTCCTCTTCCATGGAAGAGGTTACGGCTACCGCCGAGGAACTGAGGGCTTCTGCCGAGGAGCTAAATAAGTCCATGGAACGTTTCAAGTATTCCTAAAGGATACGTTTAAAAGTAAACATTAAAGCTTATGAATCGGGCTGGAGCAAAAAACTCCAGCCCTAATATTGTTCTAATAGCTTAACCATACCGGAGAAATCACTCCAGTAAATCAGCAAATATTGTGGATTGTAAAAGGTATTCCTGTTGGAATTTTTGAGCTAACTGGTAAAGAAATTGCATTAAATAAGGTAATTTTTCCGGTGGGCAATAAAGGTACTCATGCTTTTCAGCCTCAGAAGCCATGTTCTTAAAATAGCCCCATAAATGATGGGCCAGGTTAATCATTGCCTTTCGAGTTACCGGCTTTTCCATAATATGAGATACCTTTTCAATTAAAATCCTTTCTTCTTTTACAGGAAGGTCCCTCTTATCCTTCAAAAAATTTTGTATCTCCTTATAATAATTGTACCCCCGGGCCATTACCGAATACTTATGATGAGCCCAAAAATCACTCCCCCGCCCTGGAAGGGGAATTCGCCCCCGGGAAGAAGATTTCCGATACTTTTCGCCAAGAATCCCAAATTGCTCGGCAGGATGGTCCACATATTCCAGGGTTAATGTACCATTTACCCAGCCTTCTTCTTTACCACAGGGACTGGCATGACGATAACCCCTAAGGACCATTTCCCTCACCGTCAGCTCATGCTTTACAACCAGTTTATCCAGGTTACCCTTCCAGCGAAGGGTTTCTGGATGATAACTATATCCTTTTTTACAGTTGTTTATCACATTATAAAGGGCATGGATCTCCGCGTGCTGCCCTAAAAGACTATTTTTAGCCAGGTATCCAGGATGTATATCCCATACTCTCATTTTATTTCCTTCCTCCCCGTGGCTGTTACAAATTGATCTTCCTTAAAAATATCAACTATTTATTTTCTAACCATTCATATTCATACCGGACCTCTTTTGCGACCAGACTCTATAGGCAAAAAGAGCAATTATAACCATGGCAGCAACAGCGCTGATAAATACGGGTAATACTACTGGCTCAACGGTAATTCTTTTTAAAGCTATACCTAAAATAGCCCACAGGGAAACCAGGCTTACTGCCAGATCCTGGCGGGTAAATAAAAAAGCCAAGGTAATAAGGGTAGCCGCTGCTATCATAATTACCGTCCAGAAGGACTCAGAAAA
>SKLX01000032.1 GCA_007121375.1 Bacillota bacterium
AACCTAGTTCAACCCCATAAATCTTATTTTGGCCAAAAAGATGCCCAGCAGGCTCTGGTTCTCAAGAAAATGGTGGAAGATTTAAACATGAATATGGAACTCAAAATCATGCCTACCCTTCGGGAGCCTGATGGATTGGCTATGAGTAGCAGGAATTCATATCTTTCCCCCGAGGAAAGGGAGGCGGGACAAGCTTTATTTAAAAGTTTAAGCAGGGCTGAGAAGATGATTTTTCAAGGTATCCGGGAAAGCAAAGAAATAATTTTTCATATGAGGGAAATTCTTCAAAAAGAAGACCTGTTAGATATTGAATACATTGAAATAGTAGACACAAAAAATCTTGAAAGAATAGGAAAACTGCAAGGAGAAGTTTTAATTGCCCTGGCGGCAAGGGTAGGAAAAACCCGTTTAATAGATAATATTATGGTGGAGGTGTAGGTATGTTACGCCATATGTTTAAATCCAAAATACATCGAGCTAGGGTCACCGATGCAGATTTAAACTATAACGGAAGCATAACCATAGACCCGGAATTATTAGAAGCTGCTGACATATTGCCTTATGAGCAGGTCCATGTGGTTAATATTAACAATGGTGCCCGTTTTGAAACTTATGTTATCGAAGGACAGGCTGGCTCCGGGGAGATTTGCTTAAACGGAGCAGCTGCACGGCTGGTTCATCCCGGCGACTTAATTATTATTATCACTTATTCTCTGGTGGAAAAAGATGAACTGGAAAACTTTGAAGTAAAAACGGTCCTGGTAAATGAAAAAAATGAAATAGTTAAGATTAACGTAGAAAAAGTATAGGTTTTTGTATGTCAAAAGAGTATTTACCTTAATAAACTGGCCATTAAGGTCAGTTTATTTTTAAATTTTAATTTTAAAGTATTCCGTATTTATGCTATACTATAGGATGTTTGAAGTTATTAACTTTGGGGGAAAAAAACACAATGGAGGTGTTACCCTTGGCTGAAGACATTAAAATTATCATTCCAGCAGAAAAACGTGTGGCAGCCCTGGAAAGGGCCAGTGAGTTAAAAGAGAATATAGATGACTACCTGGAAGCCAGGGGAACAATAGAAACAGGTTTTTCTTTAGAGGATAAATACCAAAAAAATAAAGAATTAATAATGGAATTATTAGATGCCAGGGAGGAAGAGTGGCAAGATTGGCACTGGCAGGTTGAAAACAGGATTAGCGATGAGGAAAAACTGTCTAAAATAATTAATCTTTCTGATGAAGAAAAAAATGAGATATCCAGGGTAGGTAGCAGGTACCGCTGGTCTGTTTCTCCTTATTATTTAAGTCTAATGGATAGAGATGACCCGGAGTGTCCAATTCGAAAGCAGTCCGTTCCTTCTATTTTAGAATGTACTGATGACTTTGGATATGATGACCCCATGGAGGAAGAGTTTAATTCTCCAGCACGAGGAATAACCAGAAGATACCCCGATCGTCTTATTATTAATGTGACCAATCAGTGTGCCATGTACTGTCGTCACTGCCAGAGAAGAAGAAATATTGGAGAAAAAGATGTTCCCACCTCCCGGGAGGTGCTGGAGGAGGCCCTTGAATATGTCAGGAACAATAAAGAATTAAGGGATATACTCCTGACGGGTGGAGACGCCTTTATGCTTTCTAATGAAGAAATTGATTGGATTTTAACAGAGCTGGACAAAATACCCCATGTGGAAATTAAACGTTTAGGAACCAGGACCCTGGTTACTATGCCTATGCGGGTGGATGATGGATTATGTAAAATACTGGAGAAGCATTCTCCCGTTTATGTGAACAGCCATTTCAACCATCCGAAGGAAGTAACCCGGCCGGTACAGGAAGCCTGTTTGAAGTTGACCAGGGCAGGAGTACCTTTAGGGAACCAGGCCGTATTATTAAAAGATATTAACAACGATCCCCACGTGATGAAAAAGCTTAACCAGGAACTTTTAAAAGTTTTAATTAAGCCTTATTATCTTTTTCATGCCAAGAGGGTTAAGGGCACTTCTCACTTTCGAACCCCTGTGGAAGATGGAATTGAAATCATGGAAAAGCTGAGAGGGTACACTTCTGGAATAGCTATACCTACTTATATTATCAATGCTCCCAAGGGATACGGTAAAACACCCATGTTGCCTGAATATCTTGTTTCAATTTCTTCTGATAACCTGACTATCCGTAACTGGGAAAAGAAGATTGTTGATTATTTCAATCCTCATTTTTAAAAGGCCTAATCGGCCTTTTTTTATGTTAAAAGAAGGAATATTTTACATATTGTCGAATCTAAGCCATAAAATAAAATAAGGCATGAGGTGTGGTATTGTCCCATTTAATATATTTGATGGGTCTGAGCAGGATTTCCTGCCTGGGTCCCAGAAGAATTAAAAATTTAATAGATCAGTTTAGCTGTCCTGAGAGGGCATGGTCAGCCTCCCGGGAAGATTTGTCAGCCGTTAAGGGATTGGGGCCGAAACTGGCCGATTTAATTGATCGGGAAAGAAAAAAAATTGAGCTGCCTTTACTTTGGCAGGAAATTAAAGATAAAAATATCAGGGTGGTTGCCTGGAATGAACATGGATATCCTGAAGCTTTAAAAAATATTTTTTCACCCCCTGTTATTCTTTATGTTAGAGGTCAGATAGACCTGAGGGAAATACAGGGAATTGGCATGGTTGGAACAAGGAAGAATACTCCCTATGGTAAAAGAACTACCCTTTCCCTGGCCCGCTCCCTGGCCAGCTTTGGTTTTACTATAATTAGCGGTATGGCCAGGGGTATAGATACCAGTGCCCATTATGCAGCCCTTGAGGTTGGAGGAAAAACTATAGCCGTTTTGGGTTGTGGCGTTGATGTGATATATCCCAATGAAAATTATTCCCTGGCCCAGGAGATAATAAAAAAAGGAGCTTTGATCTCAGAATTTCCACCTGGGACCAAACCCTCACCTAAAAACTTTCCTCGTCGAAATCGTATAATTAGCGGGCTATCTTCAGGTGTAGTGGTGATTGAAGCTGCAGATAAAAGCGGTGCCCTTATAACAGCTGATTTTGCCCTGGAACAGGGAAGAGAGGTATTTGCTGTTCCGGGGAATATCGACAGTCCATACAGTAAGGGATGTCACAAGCTTATTAAGGAAGGGGCAGTTCTGGTAGAGGACCCCCTGGATATTATTCTGGAATTGGGATATAATGGAGCAGAAATTAATGGACTAGAAATTCCAGTTAACCTTACCCAGGAAGAAGAGGATCTTTTAAAAGTAGTAACAGAGCAGCCCATCCATATAGATG
>SKLX01000058.1 GCA_007121375.1 Bacillota bacterium
AAAAACCCGCAGGTCCCTGGTCTCTCGCCTCTTTACAGGAGGTCTTAACCGGGAGGCCTTGCAGGTATACGGAGAACTTGCCGGAGGCATGTTTATAAAATCCTTTGATCGTTCGGAGAGTGTTTACCGGGCCATGGCCTCCCGGGGGTTTAAGGGAAAACTTCCTGTTGGCCTTCCCGGGGAAATAACTTCCCGGGATATATTGAAATCTACTCTAGCGGTTTCTTTCATCTTCTTTTTAATTATAATGGAGCGGGTGGTAATCCTATGAAGGCTGTAGAAATAAGGGGATTAAGCTATACGTATCCCGATGGAACTGCTGCCTTAAAAGATATCAATATGGATATTTTACCCCACAAGCGAACGGTTATTTTAGGGGCTAACGGAAGCGGTAAGACTACCCTGATTTATCACCTGAATGGAATTTTTCTTCCCCAGGAGGGAAGAGTATCCATAGGAGGATTACCAGTAGAGAAGAAAAACCTGGAGGAGATCAGGAGAAGGCTGGGGCTTTTATTCGATAATCCCGATAACCAGCTTTTTTCTACCACCGCTTATAACGATATTGCTTTTGGACCTCGCAATTTAAAGCTTAAGGAGGAGGAAGTGGAGGCCAGGGTTTTAAGGGTCCTGAAAAATATTGGTATAAAGGATTTAAAAGACAGGCCTCCTTATAACCTGAGCCTGGGCCAGAAAAAAAAAGTAGCTATAGCCGGGCTGCTGGCTATGGAACCAGAAATTCTGGTCTGTGATGAGCCCTTTTCCGGCCTGGACCCCCGTTCCGGAGGGCAGCTTATGGAGATAATTAATAACTTGAATTCCCGGGGAACCACCCTGGTGATTATTACCCATGATGTGAATATGGCTTACGCCTGGGCGGAGCAGGTAATTATCATGAAGGAGGGAAAGATTCTGGTGGAAGGAGATTCTTCTTTGCTCAGGGATGAAGACCTTATGAAGGAGGCTTCCCTGGAAACTCCCCTTCTGGCCGATGTTTTTCAGGGGACGGGTCTATATCCCCGCACGGCCCGGGAGGCTTCCCGCTTAATTCAGATGGGTATAAAGGAAGCTTAAACTTTTAGTAAACTGTTATTTATAAAAGAGTATATGGTAGAGATCAAGTTTCCCTTGGGGAATTAAAAGGGAAGCCGGTGAAAGTCCGGCGCGATCCCGTCACTGTGATGGTGAGCCTTTTACCAGATGCCACTGGTCTTTATTCCTTGAATGGAATAGCCCGGGAAGGCGTGAAAGGCCATGAACCTGAGCCAGGAGACCTGCTTGTTCTTTCTTCCTAAAATGCCCACGGTGGATGGGGTTTTGGAGAGTTATGTAATGGGATAACCTCTGTACCCCCCTGGGATTGGAGGTTATTTTATTTTTCCTGTTCACCTGATGATAATGGAGGTGATTTAAGAAGCAGGGTAAATAAAACAGAGAAAATTTTGACCATTTGAAGTTTAAGGAGGTTGGTGTCTTGCATTTAGCTGATGGAGTGCTAAGTATTCCCGTAGCGGGAGCTGCATATGCTGCTGCTGGAGCAATGCTTATCTATTCTGCCAGGGGAATAAAGGAGGAAGAGGTACCAAAAGTTAGCCTGATGACAGGGGGATTTTTTGCCATTTCTTTAATCAGTATTCCTGTTGGTCCTTCCTCCATTCACCCAATTATGGGAGGCTTGCTGGGAATAATATTGGGCCGACGGGCTCCCCTGGCCTTTTTTGTAGGGCTCCTCTTGCAGGCCATTCTCTTCCAGCATGGAGGTCTTACCACCCTGGTGGCCAATACCGTGATGCTGGCCCTTCCAGCCTTACTGGTTTATAAATTGTTTTACAGTATGAACAGGGGATCTGTTTTTATAAAAGGGGCTCTGGCTGGAGGCCTGGCTATAGTTGGAGTCGTAATAATACTGGTCTTTATTCTTTTTTTAAGTGACCAGAGGTTTGGAGAGGGGTTCTTCTCCGTTATAAATTTTTTGATCCTGGGGCATATCCCCCTGGCCCTGGTAGAGGGTGTAATGACGGGTTTTGCCCTGCAGCTTCTTTACCGGGTTAGGCCTGGGCTTCTGGGGGAAGGAAGTATTTTTGAGGGTTAACCATCAAACCAGGTCATTAGAATGATAAATTAGTTATCTTTATATTAGAAAATAAATTTTCAGGGGGTGTTATATAAAGATTAAATGTATCTAAAGGAGATATTTATTATAAAGTTAATTCATTAAAAATGGGAAAGGAGTAGATTTAAATTGAAAAGTTTAAAAAAATGGTCCTTTGTAATCTTTTTGGCAGGATTATTAATTATGGCCGGATGTGGGGGCCAGGAAATAGCCCAGGAGCCAGATAATGGGCAGGATCAGGTAATTAATGAAAGTGAAGATGAATATGAGTGCGATCTTGACCACGATGAACTCCCCTTTGAGTGGAGTGGGGAATATACTTTCACTGAAGGAACTTATACCATGGAATTTATGGAAAGTCATGACCCCTCCTGTGCCGTTGCCTTTGTTATGAAAGAAGGAAATGTGGAGGAAATACATTACCATGCCCATCATATTATGGAGACACATATGGATAAGGTTGAGCCATTGGGAACCTTTAGCGCTTACCCTGATTATGGTTATGTTTTAGAATTAAGCTCTGAAGGGACAAAATTCGATTTTGAAATCCAGGAAGCGGGAGACTATATTGTTTTCTTTGAACATTTTCCCCATGAGTTTAACTTGAGAATTTTAGATAATGATGGAAATGAAATAGAACCTCAAAATCCTGTAGAATATGTGGATGATCACCATCATGATCACGATCATCATGATCATGAGGAATGCGACCACGAACATGAGGATTGTGCCCATGAACATGAAGACTGCGACCACGACCATGATCACCATGACTGTGACCATGACCATTAATAAACTATTTTTTGTTTAGAAGCCGAGAATAAACATAGAGAGGTTTTTCCTTATGAAAAATATTCTTTCTAAAGGCTTTGTTTTTATTTTAATAATCCTGGTTGTTCTGGTGATATCAATTACTCCTGTTAGTGCCCACCGGATGATTGTGGAACCCGTGGAGGAAGGTGTGGTTACGGTTTATTATGAAGGAGGTCAGTTAGCAAGAAGGGCAGAAGTGGTAGTATACGATAAAGAGGGTAATGAGCTGGCCAGGGGAGGCCTTAATGAAGAAGGACATTTTGAATACCCCCCTGACCAGGAAGCAGCCCTGGTTGTAGCTGATGATGGCATGGGCCACCGGGCTGAATATGAGATAGGAGAAGAAACAGGAGAGG
>SKLX01000114.1 GCA_007121375.1 Bacillota bacterium
AAAAGCAAACTGCCGAGGCTGTCGGAGCAGATCTTATCCACCTCTGGTAGATATAAGGAAGCTGTGCTTTCGATATAAATAATGTAAATAAAAGGAGGAATGCAAAGTGTCTGTTGAGGAACTCAACTTTGAAGAGATTTATAAAGATGCGGAAGAAGCTATAAAGGACAACCCGCCTACCCGGCTTTTCCAGCGGGCCATCAACGGAGCCATAATTGCCTGCGGTTACGCGGAAATACTTCTAAGTAAAGCCCTGGCCGATTACGGTCCCGATGCTAAGGTGGGTTACCCCGATACTGCCTACTTCCTTCCCGTTATAAGGTCTTTAAGCGGTGAAGAAGTAACCCAGCTGGGTCAACTGCAGCCCATATTGAACAGGATGAGGGCCCAGATCAAAGAAAACGAAGTGAATTTTGAAATGGCCCGGCTGGCGGGAGAAACAACCGCCTACGCTGCGGAGATCATTGAAACCGTTCACTATCTCAGGTATGGTCACCGCCACGTAGAACCCTGGACAGGATTCATTGAAGACCCCATTATGAGGAAATATGGTATCCTCATGGTGGACTGGACCATCCCCGGTGAAGCGGTTATCATTGGTAAGGCCAAAACTACCGAGGACCTGGGGAATATAGCCCGGGAGCTCATGTCCATGGGTATGATGACCTTCTTCTGCAACGAAGTTTGCGAGCAGGTCTTTGAAGCCAAAGTAAAAGTAGGTAAAGACTACTTCCAGTTCCCCTTAGGGAACTTCACCCAGGTAATCCACGTTGTTAACTATGCTCTTCGTGCCGGTATTGCCTTTGGTGGTATCGAGCCCGGGTTAAGGGATCACCACAGGGATTACCAGCGCCGTCGTATTAGAGCTTTTATTCTCCACCTGGGAGAAATCGATGACGTCCAGGTAGCTGCCCACTTTGCTGCTATATTCTTAGGCTTCCCCGTCATCTGTGATTCGGAACTGCCCGAAGATCATCAAATTCCCGGCTGGTATGAGTCCCATCCCGATTACGAAACTATGGTAAAATACGCTATGGAAGTTCGGGGAGTTAAGGTTGAAATCGTTGACATTCCCGTACCTATTGCTATCGGCCCCTCCTTCGAAGGTGAGACCATCCGCAGGGGTGATATGCACGTCGAATTCGGTGGAGGTAAGCAGACAGGATTTGAGATAGTAAGATCCGTAACTGCTGATGAAATAGAAGACGGTAAAATAACCGTTGAAGGTCCTGACACGGATGAAGTAGAAGAAGGTTCCGGCCTTCCCATCGGCATTTGGGTAAAGGTATACGGTAAAAAGATGCAGGACGACTTTGAGGGAGTTCTGGAAAGAAGACTCCACGACTTCTTCAACTACGGTGAAGGTCTCTGGCATATGGGTCAGAGGGATATTAACTGGATGCGGATAAGTAAGGATGCCTTTGAAAAAGGATTTCGCCTGGAGCACTATGGCGAAATTATCCTGGCCAAGCTCAAGAACGAATTCCCCGCCATTGTGGACCGGGTAGAAATATTTATTACCACGGACCAGGCAAAAGTGGAAGAGCTTATGGAGCAGGCCAAGGAAGTATACACGGAACGTGATAAGCGCCTTGAAGAGCTCAGCGATGAATCAGTAGATACCTTCTACTCCTGCATCCTGTGCCAGTCCTTTGCGCCTGCCCAGGTTTGCGTGGTTACTCCCGATAGAACGGGACTGTGCGGTGCGGTTAGTTGGCTGGACGGCCGTGCTTCTTACGAGATTGACCCCAACGGTCCCTGTCGTCCCATCGATGTGAGTGAAGATCCAGTTGACCCTGAAAAGGGCCAGTGGGAGTCCGTTAATGAATATGTATTTGAAAACTCCCAGCGTAAGACGGAGATCCTGAACCTGTATTCCATCATGGAATATCCCATGACCTCCTGTGGGTGCTTCGAAGCTATATCTGCTCTGGTGCCTGAGGCCAACGGTGTCATGGTAACCACCAGAGAGCACGGTGGAGAAACTCCCTGTGGGATGAACTTTTCCACCCTGGCCGGTTCTGTGGGTGGCGGGATGCAGACTCCAGGATTTATGGGCCATTCCAAGCAGTACATCCTCAGCGACAAGTTCATTAAGGCTGAAGGTGGACTGGCCAGGTTAGTATGGATGCCCAAGTCCTTGAAAGAATCCCTGGGGGATGACCTGAAGAAGGCTGCTGAAGATGCTGGCCTGGGAGCGGACTTTGTTGATAAGATTGCAGATGAAACCGTAGGAACAACAGGTGAAGAAATTCTACCCTTCTTAGAAGAAAAAGGACATCCCGCTCTCAACATGGATCCCTTAATGTAGAATCAATTAATAAAAATAATACCTGTCCCTTGCTTGCAAGGGACAGGTATATGAATGAAGCAATATATATTTGACCTTTTAAAAGTTAAGGTCAAGGTAAGTTGTCAATTATATCATATAAGAAAGGAGTCATTATTATGGGTTTAACAGGTCTACAAATTTTTAAACTGCTGCCAAAAACCAACTGTGGGGAATGTGATCTTCCTACATGTATGGCATTTGCTATGGCTTTGGCTCAGGGGAAAACAAGTCTGGACATGTGTCCTTATGTAAGTGATGAAGCGAAAGAGCAGTTGGAATCTGCTGCTGCACCTCCTATTAAGAAGGTAACCGTAGGCACAGGTGAATTTACCAGGGCTATAGGAGATGAAACAGAAATATTCCGTCATGACAAGAGGTTCTTTAATGAAACCATCCTGGCCATCGAGGTTAAAGACACCGATGATGTAGATGCCAAGTGTGAGAACTTCAACGATCTTAAATTCGAAAGAATCGGCATGGAGTTTGTGGTAGATGCCGTAGCTGTGGTCAATGATTCTGGTGATGCGGATAAGTTTAAGTCGGCCGTGGAAACAGCTGTTAACAAAACAGAACGCTGCCTGGTTCTCATGAGTGAAGATGTTGATGCTATGGCCAAGGCCCTGGAGGTTGCTGCCGACCGTAAGCCTCTTATTTATGCCGCTACCAACGATAATTATGAAAAAATGGTAGAACTGGCCAAGGAAAAGGGTTGTCCCCTGGCCGTTAGAGGAAATGGCTTAATGGATACGGCTGAACTGGTGGACAAAGTTGTAGCTGCCGGTCATAAGGACCTGGTAATCGACCCCGGTTCCCGGGAAATGTCTCAAACCCTGGCTGATTTATCCCAGATCAGGCGAGCTGCCTTAAGGAGAGTACGGACCTTTGGTTATCCCTCCATGGCAGTAACCACTAAGGAAGATCCCATGGAAGAAAACTCTGAAGCCACAGTCTACATGTCCAATTACGCTCAGCTTATTGTAATGAAGACGGATGAAAAGGCTGCTCTGGTACCCTTAGTATCCTGGCGCTTAAACCTCTACACCGATCCCCAGAAGCCTATTGCTGTTGAGCCTGGCTTATACGAAGTAGGAGAAGTAAATCCCGATTCTCCCGTATATGTTACCACCAACTTCTCCCTGACCTACTTTATTGTAGAAGGTGAAGTTGAGGGAAGCAAGATTCCTTCCTACATTATCTCGGTAGATACCGATGGTATTTCAGTACTTACCGCCTGGGCCGACAACAAGTTCTCAGGAGATATTATTGCCAAGTATATTAAAGACCTGGGCCTGGAAGAAAAGGTCAACCACAAGAAGATTGTTATTCCCGGTGGAGTAGCAGTAATCAGCGGTAAGCTTGAGGACGAGTCTGGATGGGAAGTAATCGTTGGACCCAGGGAAGCTTCGGGGATTCCCAAGTTTGCCCGGGAGAAATTTGGTAAATAAGGGATTATAAAATAGAGTCCTTTTCTCCGGAAGTTTGGGAAAAGGGTTTGAAAAGTAGATAACTATAAGTTTGTTTGATGTAGGGTAACATCAATTTAAGAAAGGAGAGTAAACTATGGCTTTTAATATAGTTAAAGAAAAATATAGAAACAAAATTTCTCAAGTTACTATAGGAGCCACCAAAGAAGAAGGTGGTACCAGAACCTCAACCGTGACTATCGGTGGAGAAGAAGCACTACCATATTTACATTTCGAAGGGAACATTCCTAACCGCCCCGTAACCGCTTTAGAAGTTTGGGACATTGCTCCTCCCGGGTGGAACGAGTGCTTTAACCAGTACTATGGAGATGTTTACAACGATGTAGGAGAATGGGCCCGGAAATGCGTGGAGGAATACGGCGCAGAAATGATATGCCTCAGGCTAAAGGGTGCCGATCCCGATGAGGACAACAGGTCTGCCGATGAATGTGAAGCTGCGTTGAAAAAGGTCCTGGATTCTGTAGGAGTTCCTATAATAGTTCTGGGCTGCGGCAAGTTTGAAAAGGATAACGAGATATTTATGAAGGTTGCTGAATCGGGTGCTGGTGAAAACCTCCTCATGGGTGTTGCCGAGCAGGAAAACTATAAGACCTTAACGGCTGCCGCCCTGGGTTATAAGCACGCTATCATTGCCCAGTCTCCCATTGACATTAACATAGCCAAGCAGCTTAACATCATGATCGGTGAGATGAACTTTGATACCGACAGGATTGTCATGGACCCCACCATTGCTGCTGTGGGTTACGGAATTGAATATGGGTACTCCATCATGCAGAGGGCTCGCTTTGGTGCCCTGGGTGGAGACAAGGCTATGGCCAAGCCCATGATAGGAAACATTGGCTGGGAAGTATGGAAAACTAAAGAAGCTAATGCTCCTGTGTCAGACTTTCCTGAATGGGGTGAACAGGAGCCTCGAGGAATCAATTGGGAAATCGTTACAGCTACATCCTTATTATGTGCTGGATTAAACATAGCTGTTCTGCGTCATCCCAGTTCCCTGGCCGTGGTTAAGAAAACCATAGATGACCTCATGAAACCCAACAGCTATTAAATTTTTTAAAGGGAGGTAAAAGAATGTTAGTTATTGGTGAAAGAATTAATGGTATGTTTAAGGACATAGCCAATGCTATAAAGACGGGAGATCCCACGGCCGTCCAGGAGTGGGCCAAGAGGCAGGAAGATAATGGTGCTGCCTGGCTTGATATTAACTGCGGTCCCGCATCAGATGATCCGGTAAGCCATATGAAGTGGCTGGTGGAAGTAACCCAGGAAGTCGCCAAGGCTCCCCTGGCCCTTGACTCAACAAACTATGATGCTATCGAGGCTGGCCTGGAAATTTGCAAGCAGCCCCCCCTCATTAACTCCGTTCCCGCAGAGTGGCCCAAGATGGAAAGGGTATTTGAGATGGCTGCCAAGTATGAAGCCGGTGTAGTGGGATTGGCTATGAATGAACAGGGTATCCCCAAGGATGCAGAAAGCCGGGTGGCCCTGGCCATGGAATTATGTGCTGCTGCTGATTCCTATGGGGTACCCATGGAAGACCTTTACATTGATCCCCTGGTACTGCCCTGTAACGTAGGTCAGGACCACGGTCCCGAAGCCCTGGAAACCATCAGGCAGGTCAAGACCCTGGCGGATCCTCCGCCCAGGACCACTGTTGGACTCAGCAATATTTCCCAGGGAACCAAGAATAGGGAACTGATTAACAGGACCTTTGCCGTGATGGGCATTGCCATGGGCCTGGATACGGCTGTTGCCGACGCTGATGACGATGAACTCATGGAGGCCATCGCCTGTGCCAGGATCATTATGAACCTGGATATTTACTGTGATTCCTTTGTAGAAGTATACAAGGACAGGTGGTAAGAGAAGTACTTAGATTAAGTTGATAAAGTAAAAAGTGAGAGTATCTGTCTCAGATACTCTCCCCTTTCCTTTAGAAAGGAGGAATTAAAAGGAATAATGAATGCTCAAAGAAAATATCCACCAGCACCAGAAGAAATGACTTTTGAGCCCAAGGTACTTGTGGTAGGGGGAGGAGCTTCTGGCATTTTATCTGCAGAGAAAGCTGCAGAATTAGGCCTGTCAGTAGTTCTGATAGAAAAGACTGAAGAATTAGGTGGTAAAGCAGCTCAACTTTCATTCCTTTATCAAAGCAATTTGTCACCTTCCCAATGGCTAAAGGATAAAATCTCGTCCCTGGAGAAAAACAATAAAGTTACCATTTACACCAACAGCCAGTTGGAAAAGGTTAACGGACAGGTTGGTAATTTTAAGGTTACTTTAAACATTGAAGGAAAAAAGGAAGAAATGGACATCGGGGCTATTATAATGGCTACGGGAATGGACCTGAGCAGCAAGATGCCTGCCCAGGTGGAAAAGGGAGCTGGCTCCTTCTTATCCCAGATGGAGTTTGAAAAGCAGTTCACCCAGTTAGCTTCTGGCGATAGCAAGACCTTTGTCCTGGTAGTTAAGGAAGATGACTTCTTAATCGGCTGCATCAATGCTTTAAAATATTCTAAAAAATTAAAAGAAGCCAATCATAATGTATATGTATTTTTCGATGAAATGAAAGTCAGTGAAGAAGGTACGGAAAAGCTATATCACCAGGTCCGGGAAGAGGGTGTAACCTTTATTCGCGGAACCAACAACCTGAAAATTGGCCAGGAGGAAGGAAAATTTTCCCTTACAACCATAGATCCTCAGCTTCCTGTAAAACTGGCTAAAGAACTGGTTATTAATTTTGATTATTATATATTCAATGAAGATTTGCTGCCGGGAGCTGATACCGGGAAACTGGCAGAAATACTCAGGGTTAACCTGGGTCCCGGAGGTTTTTTCCAGGAGGATAATTATCACACGGAGCCAGTTTATTCTAATCGGCAAGGGATTTATTTTGTTGGTGCCTGCAGAATGCCGGACCTGCTCCATAATGTACAGGAACAGGCCGGGGCAGCCGTCAATTCTATATACCAGCTCAGTGTAGCAGACGTTAAAGAATTAATGGAAAAAACTCCCTTAATTGACGTGATTAAATGTGCTTACTGCTTGACCTGTTATCGTTCCTGCCCCTGGAATGCCATTGACCTCCTGTATGAAATAGAGGGGGCAGCATGGGACGGTGCTCCCTATTTGCATCCTCTAGCATGTCAAAAGTGTGGTTGCTGTGTGGCCGAGTGTCCCAACAGGGCTATTAGCTTTCCTGGCTACACCGATGAGGATATGCAAAAGGAATTTAAGAAGATAGGGGGTAAGGTGTAATGGCAGATTTTAATCCTTCTCTGGTAACACTATGCTGTGAAAACTCTGCTTTTTTAGTTGCAGAAGAAGAGAACCTGCCTGGAGTAACTCCAGTAAAAATACCCTGCGGGGGCCAGGTAGAACACTATCATATTTTGAATGCCTTTGACCAGGGAGCCGATGGAGTTATGGTCCTGGCCTGCCTCAAGGAGAATTGTAAGCATTTTTGGGGAAATGACCGGGCGGAAAAGAAAGTGAATTATGTCAAAGGTATGTTGGAGAATATCGGGATTAACGCCGAAAGATTAGCATACTCTCCCGTAGCTGCCAACAATGAGTATAAATATGGAGAACTGGTTAAGGAAATGTACGACAAGTTAAAAGAAATGGGTCCGATGGAAGGGAAGGTGAAAAAATGATTATAGGCGAAAGGAAACCATTGGAAGAGGTATTTGACAGGACTTCCTCCTTTAATAAGATTTTAGTGCTGGGTTGTGAGACCTGTGTTGCCGTATGCCTGGCCGGAGGTAAAAAGGAAGCTGAGGAAACGGCAGAAGCCATTTCCTTGCACCGCAAGAAGGAAAATCAACCCGTCGAAGTAAAAGCAGAATCTGTTCAGAGGCAGTGCGAGTTTGAATTTATTGATGAATTTAAAGATTTAATGAATGATTATGATGTGGTTTTATCCCTGGCCTGCGGAGTAGGAGTTCAAACCATGGTTGACAGGTATCCTGAGAAGATTGTCCTTCCCGGTCTTAATACTACCTTTTTGGGATATCCCCTGGAGCAGGGAGTTTGGATGGAAAACTGTCAGGCCTGCGGAGATTGTGTCCTGGATAAGACCCATGGCATTTGCCCCATAACCCGCTGTACCAAGAGCATGCTGAACGGTCCCTGCGGAGGATCTTCCGAGGGCAAGTGTGAGATTAGCGGGGATATCGAAATAGAATGCGGGTGGCACCTGATTCATGAAAGGTTAAAGGCCTTGGGTAAGTTGGATTATATGGAAGAAGTTGAACCACCTAAAAACTGGAGCACTTCGTTCCATGGCGGGCCTAGAAAAATAGTAAGGGAGGATGTTAAAATTGTTCGCGGGGAGTAACTTAGAAAAAGTATTAGCCAACGGTCACTTTGCAATAACTGGCGAGCTAGGTCCCATGAGAGGAACTGATTTGGGTCCCTGCCTGGAACACGCTGAACACATGAGAAACCATGTGGACGCTTTTAACATCACCGATAACCAGACGGCTGTGGTAAGAATCGCCAGTATGGCAACTGCTATTAAGTTAGTTGAAAGGGGCATGGACCCGGTAATGCAGATGACAGTCCGGGATAGAAACCGTATCTGCCTGCAGGCGGATGTTCTGGGTGGAGCCTCTTGTGGAGTTAAAAATTTCCTGTGTATTCAGGGAGACCATCAGACTCTGGGTAGCGAACCCCAGGCAAAAGGGGTTTATGATGTGGACTCAACCCAGTTGATGAAAGTTATAAAAGACATGAGGGATGAGAACAAATTTGTTAGCGGGGATGAAATGGAAGCTCCTTTGGATGCATTTATTGGAGGCGTAGTAAACCCCTTTGCTGATCCCTTTGAGTACAGGCCTGCCAGGTTTGCCAAAAAAATCGCGGCAGGGGTGAACTTTGTTCAAACTCAGTGCATTTACGATATGGACCGCCTTAAGGAATACATGAAAAGGGTAGTAGATATGGGTCTTCATGAAAAGTGCTATATCCTGGCGGGTATAACTCCTTTGAAGGCTATAGGGGCAGCCATGTACATGAAAAATAACGTGGCCGGTATTATTATCCCTGATGAAATTGTTAAAAGGCTAAAGGGAGCTAAGGAAAAGCCAGGTGGAGTTAAAGCAGAAGGTCTTAAGCTTTGCGTGGAACAGATTCAGCAGGTCAAGGAAATAGAAGGAATCCACGGAGCCCATATTATGGCTATTGCCTGGGAAGAAAAGGTGCCTGAAATTGTGGAAGCAGTTGGAGGCTTGATGCCGCGGCCCAAGTTTGATGATTAAAACTGCTAGTTTGGAGGGAAACTAATGGGAAAAGATAATGTTCTAATCCTCGGAGGAGGAATTGCTGGTTTAACTTCTGCTTTGGAATTAGCAGAAACCGGCAGCCAGGTCTTTTTGGTGGACAAGGAGGCTGAAATAGGAGGTTATGCAGCCCAATACTGCTGTAAAGGCCTGGAGCTGTGCGAGAAATGCGGAGCCTGCTTCGCCCCTCAAGCCCTGGATCAAGTAAACAATCATTCCAATATTAGCGTCTTTAGTGGGTTGCAGATTAAATCTTCCCAATCAACGGATGACGGTTTTAAAGTAACCTTTGAGAATGAACAGGGAGAGGAATCAAGTTTAGAGGCAAATGCCATAGTTGTGGCTACCGGCTTTACTCCCGTTGATGCTACCAAGCAGTTAGCATATGGTTACAAAGTATATCAGGGGATTTATACGGCATATGACCTGGAACAGCTCATAAGGGAAAAGGGTAGTTTCAAGAACGCCTTTCCTTCCGATGTTGAAAAAATAGCTTTCATTCAGTGCGTAGGCAGTCGTTCCGATTACCCGGAGCAAGATTACTGCTGCAGGGTAGGTTGTATGTACACTGTCAGGATGGCCAGTTTGATCAGGGAGGAACTTCCTGAGGTTGCCCTTGATGTATTCTACATGGATCTTCAAAGCTTCGGTAAAGGGTTTGTAGAGTATAAAAACTCATGTATTACCGATAAGAATATTAATTTTATTTTAGGAAGGCCTGCCAAGTCATTTTACCATCCCCTTAAGAAAAAGGTACTCATACAACATGAATCTACCGTTGATGGAGAGATTTATGAGCATGAATATGATTTAGTGTTTCTTGCTATTGGGAGTCAGCCCGGGGTTGATACTAAGAATATAGCCGGAATTTTCAATTTAGATCTAAATGAAGATAACTTTTTCAAATGTGAAAACTCCTTTAATCCTGGTGCAACTTCCCAAAAGGGTATTTTTGTAGCAGGGACCTGTACAGGGCCCAGGGATATTGCAGATTCCATGCAGCATGCCAAAGCGGTTTCTTTAAACGTTATAGACTATCTGAAAAAATAAGCAGGCTGAAAGGCCTGCTTGTTTTTTTAAGAGGAGAATTTATAATGAGCAGTGATAAAAATTCCAAAAAAGAACAATTCGTCAAGGATTTAAAGGTGGGGGACAGGGTGAATACCCTGCTGGCAGTTATAGAAAAGAATTTATTGAATTATTCTACTCCCAGTCGGGCGGGAGAACAGTTTATGCGTCTCCTTTTGGGAGATGTTACGGGAACTATAACGGGAGTGGTGTGGGATAACGCCCTGGAAATAAGCAGAACTTTTAACAGGGACGATATTATTCAGGTTAAGGGAGAAATAAATGAGTATAAGGGGCTTCAAGTAATTATTAGCAGCATTGAAAAAATAAATAAAGACGAGGTAGATCCTGCTTTCTTTCAGCCTGCTACCAGCAAAAACCGGCGTCATATGTTTGAAAGGATAAAAGAGCTTATTACCAATAAGGTGGAGGAAGACTATTTAAAAAGGCTCCTTATTGATTTCTTTAAAGACGGTGAGTTCTGTCGTTCTTTTGTTAAAGCTCCCGGTGGCAGGCTTATTCATCATAACTATGTGGGAGGTCTCATGGAACACAGCCTGGAAGTGCTGGAGATAGCCTTAAAGATGGTTGAACTGTACCCCAGGGCTTTAAACCAGGACCTTTTGATTACGGGTGCCCTTCTTCACGATATAGGAAAGATAAAGGAATATGACCTGGACAGCATATCCTTTCAGATGACGGACCGGGGTAAACTGATAGGTCATATAACCATGGGACGGGATATGGTAATGGATAAAGCCTCCTCCTTTGAGGATTTTCCCCATGAATTATTATTGGAACTGGAACACATAATATTATCCCATCATGGTAAAAAGGAGTGGGGGTCCCCGGAAATACCCCGGACCATGAATGCTTTTGCCCTTTATTACGCTGACCTGGTTAGTGCCCGCTTAAATCAGTTCGAAGGTTTGGTCAAGGACAACCTGGCTAAAGAAATGAAATGGTCTGATTGGGATCGTTTCCTGGAAAGAAATATTTATCTTCCTGATTACTTAAAGGAATAAAAGAGGGATTATTATGGCTTATGTAATAATTGGAAACAGCGCAGCAGGGCTTTCTGCTGCCGAAGCTTTACGGGAACGGAACCCAGGGGAGGAGATAGTTATTATTTCTCAAGAAAATCATCTTCCCTATTACCGGTTTATGTTGGGCAATTACCTGGCAGGAGAAGTAGATCCTTCGGAATTAAACTATAAAGGTCGGGATTTTTACCGGGACAATAATATAATCAACTTCCAGGGTGAAAAGGTGACAGGGGTTGATACGGAAAGGAAAAAAATACTTTTTGAGAACAGGGATTATATAACCTATAAAAAGCTTCTTATAGCTACGGGGGCAGCTCCCAAAAGGTTGATGGTGGAAAAAACTGATTACGGTCCTATATTTACCTTAAGAACCTGGGAAGACGCTAAAAATATTCTTGATCTTGTAGGTAGATCAGAAAGGGCCCTGGTGGTAGGGGGAGGGGTAATAGGAACGAAGGTGACCCAGGCTCTCTTAAGCCGTGGCTTGAAGGTTTCTTTACTTCTTACCGAACCCAGGCTATTATATCATGCCCTGGATGAAAGAGGTTCTAAATTATTAATTGAAAGGATGTCAAAAAACCCTGACCTGGAAATATATAACAAAGATAGAATTATTGAAGTAATTCATAACCCCCTTGATTTTAAATTGATGGGAGTTGGTTTAAGCAGGGGTGAGGAAATAAGGTGCCACTTTATGGTTATAGATGTAGGGGTTGAACCAAGTACAAGATTATTAAGGGATGCTGGGGTTAA
>SKLX01000172.1 GCA_007121375.1 Bacillota bacterium
ATTAAGTGTTAAATATTAATAATATCTCTTTTTTTGCAGGAAAAATTTTTAAATATTAGAATTTAAAACCTATCAAATAAATAATGGAGGAGTTCGTGTATGCTTAAAAAAACCTTTATACTGTTTTTAGCCTTAGTGATGATGGGAACTGTGATGTACGGATGCGGTTCCCCCGCTAACGATGTGGAGGAAGAAGCTGTAAATGACGTGGAAGTTGTGGAGAATGAAGAAACGATAGATGAAGAAGCCGCCGAAGAAGCCCTGATAGAAGTGGAAAACTGGAAAGCTCCTGGCAGCTTACAAGAACTGCTGGCTACTTTTAAAGAAATCCGTCATACCTGGTCTGAAGGTGGAGAAGAAGTAGCCTCCGTCCATTATCTCCATGAAGGTAGTGATACAGTTGATGGAGTACAAACGGACAGAGTTAGTTTTAGTATCAGCGATGAAAAATTTACCCTGTGGATTGACGGTGAAGGAAATACTCAAAAAATAGAAGCCGGAAGTGAAGCTTTACCCAAAGAAATGGGGGATATGATGTTTACTCCCTTTATAAGCAGTATTTTAATGCCTTTCAAAGTCTCACAGGACTGGAATGTTCATCAAAAGCTGGTTCACCCGGAGCCGGGGATAGACATTAAAAAAATAGAAAAAAGCCAGGATACTATAGGTGAGTTAACAGGAACCATTTATACCTTTGAAATTACCCTGGAGCCTCCCCATGTCCCTGAAGGAGAAAGGGGAATGGTCTGCTGGAAGGTGGCTGATTTTGGCGATTTCCAAATGCTGGTTGGCTGGGAGGCCCTGGAAAGCGCTGGTGAAAAACTAAATATAGAATTTAAAATAGACCGGTTAGCTCTACAATAAAAACAAGGAACTTAAGAAAGAATTTTAGAACCTGTCTATTAATTTTGCTTAGGTGGCTAGCAACGGCAAATAATATTTCTTGATTTTTTATAGTTAGGTTTTAGAATTTAACAGGAAAAGAGTAGGAGGAGCGGGTATGCTCAAAAAAGCTTTTCTATTATTGCTGGTGTTTCTATTGATGGAATCAATGTTTTATGGGTGCGGTTCCTCAAATAGATCGGCTATCTGCAGTAAATAAAAATATGCTCTTCCCTTAAAAGGAAAAGCTGGGGATATCCCCAGCTTTTCCTTTTTTCTCATTTTAGTTTTCAGGTTCGTAAACAAGAGGTATCTCCATGAAATTCTCAATGGAACCGTCTTTGGCGCTGCGGGTATAAACCTCCAGAGTTAATTCCGCTCCTTCAGCCACATTTTCGGGCACCGTAAGCTCTTCCTCAAAGTACCCCCAGGCTCCCATGGCTCCAGTAGTATAGCTTTCCTCTATGAGTTCTTCATCATCTTCATCCAGGAGCCGGTAAAGGACGGTGCCTTCAAAAGTATTGGCTACCCCATCAAGAGTAAAGGTCTCTCCTACCTCTTCCCCAGGGGCCGGGCCAAATACCTTTATCCAGAAGTTTTGGGAGGTAACTTCTTTCATTTCGTCAATTCCCAAAAGCTCGGGAATATAGGTTTCATCTCCCCCGGGGCGAAATTCTATCGGGCGCTCCGTATCGTGAATTACCAGTAATTCGTAGGGGTAGGTAATTACCTGGGCTACCGGCTCATCTTCATCGGGCTGAGTATAATCCACCAGTACTTCGACGGTATCTTCTGTTACCTCCACTTCAATCATTTCCACCAGGTAACCTGCCGTGGGCTGCATGCCGTAAGTGGCCAGTAAATACTGGCGCCCTTCGTGGGTCCGGGACTGGGCCAGCATGACGTTCTTACTGTTTTCACCCCAGCCTTGAAGTTCTTCGGGGAGGTCTTCAACTTCCATTCGTACCACTCCCGCCTCCTGGATAAGAATTATATTATGGACTTCCGCTTCTACCCTGAGGCCTACCGCTGCTGTCCCCCCTGCTATATATACCAGGGACTGGGAGGTAACCGCCTCATCAATGTAACCGGCAACAACTTCGGGGAAGGTTTCATGCCTTACATAAATTACTGGGCTTTCCAGGACAGAAGCACCAACGGCATCCGCCAGGTTGGCATCGGCACCCCGGGCCAGTACCGGCACCATATCATCAGCAAAACGCTCCCGGGCAAATTCCACACTGGTTTCGTAACGATCTTCGCCCGCCAACCGGGCTTCAATGTTAACTTCCTCTTCCAGGGCACTTTCTACTTCCTCACTTATTACAGCCTCTCCTCCAACCAGGTAAACCCTTTCCAACCCAAGTTCTTCCAGGACCTCCAGGGTTGCCGAAGGGACTTCATCTACAAGGACCTGCAGAACAGGAGCCTTGCGGGTAAAAGCATCTGCTCCAGCTACCAGGGAATCTGCAGGGGCATAGCTATTAACTATGCAGGCGTAATCCGCCAGTTCTCCGTGTTCAGATGCATAACGGGCAATTTCTGCAGCTGTCTCCATCCGACTTTCACCGTAAATACGCTCTACGTTAAGATCCAGGTCTTCCAGTTCCTCCACTACTTCCGGGTAAACAGCTTCTTCGCCCCCTAAAACCAGGGCTTTCTCCCCACCAAGGGTATCCACAGCCTCAGCCACCGATCCGGGCAGAGAATGGGGGCTGGTTAAAAGAACAGGGGCCTTCATTACACCGGCCAGGACCCCGGCGGCCAATCCATCAGCATAATCTCCTTCTTCATCACCCCGAGCAATAATAACAGTTTCTGCTTCTTCAAAAGCTTCTAAGGCCATCACTGCAGAAGTTTCATAGCGATCCTGGCCCGAAAGCCTCTTTACCTGGGCCGGCTCTTCGGGCAGAGAATCTCCATTTTCGGTAACAACAGGGGAAATGGTTCCACTGGCTGTTGAAGTAATTATTAATAGAAAAACTAAACCTAGCCCTAAAGAACTGAATAAAAATTTCCTCCACTTTATACCTGCCAATTATACCCCTCCCTTTGAAAATAATATTAGTGTTACTACCCTGGTTATTCTATTACCTTTATCCTATTTCCTTTAAACAAGGATTTAAGATATATTAAATATTTTAAATAATTATTATTTAGCTTTCATAATATTGATTTTTAAAAAAAAAGAGCCGGCACCTTTCATAAGGTCCAGCTCTTTTTTAAATTTAGGCATACTTGAAACGTTCCATGGACTTATTTAGCTCCTCGGCAGAAGCCCTCAGTTCCTCGGCAGTAGCCGTAACCTCTTCAATGGAAGAGGACTGC
>SKLX01000205.1 GCA_007121375.1 Bacillota bacterium
AAAAAGAAGCAGGTCAAGGCCTGGTTGAATACGCCTTAATTTTGTTTTTTATAGCTATCACAACCATTAGCTCATTATATATGGTGGGAGAAAGGGTCCTAGTACTTTTTGGGAGTGCCGAAAAAGGGATGGAGTCTTCCCTGGAAGCAGGTAGTGGGGCCGGGGATCCTGGTGAAAATTCTATGACAGGGCCAACCATCCATTTATCCGATGAAAACTGGACAAATAAAGATATAACGGTGACTATTTCTGATAGCAATAAAGGTATCAGTGAAGTGGATAAAACAAAATACAGGACTAAAGGGCCGGGTAAGGAATGGTCAGCCTGGGAAGAATATTCCGGAGCCTTTTACATAACAAAGGAAGGCCGAACGTCGGTAGAGGCCAGGACAATTTACAAAGGGGGCAGTGTTTCCCCTACTTCCCAAAAAACGGGGAAGATCGACAGGACCCCTCCTGTTATTGAATTATCCCAGGAACCCGAAGGGTTATGGACCAATGAAGATGTTACCATCAGGGTAAGGATTACTGACAATGTTGGCATAAAAACACAAAAATGGGCAGAGGGTTCCCGGAAGGTTTCATGTTTTATTGGGGGCGGTACCGGCCTTGAAGGTAAACAGGTGAAAGTTGAGGATAACGGCTGGTATACCTTTTATGCGGTAGATAAAGCCGGCAATGAAACCCTTGAGACCCTGGAGATCAAAAACATAGACAAGGTTGACCCGGTGGTGGAGGTTGTCGCAGAAACTGCCGATGGTAAAGAGTACAAAGGGGGAACCTGGACGGACCAGAAGGTGAACCTTTCCTTACGGGCAACAGATGATAACCTGCAATTTTTTATAGTAAGGGATGAACTGGTGGAAGTGACAAAGGGTATGGCTGTAAAAAACCTGGAGGTTACAGAAGGTAGAACAAAAATCGAATATATGGCTGTAGATAAGGCAAAAAACATAGTAAAGGGGACATTCCTTGTTAAGATAGACCCGGAGCTATAATAAAAAGCCGGCCCTTAAAGGCCGGTTTTTCTATCCCTTATTAACTGTCTATATTAGCTTCTTCTAACAAATTTTCCAGGCGTTTCTTAAAAATATTATCCTTAGCCCGGGTCCTTTTTTTAGGGCCCCTGGTCCTGCCGCCTCCCCGGCGGTGTCTTTCTTTCAAGGCCCTTTCCTCTAAAAGGAAATCAATGTTTTCCCGTTGAAATTCCTTACCGGAAGGGCTCAGACATTTGACCTTTTTTCCCAGGAGCATGGCTGCCAGGCCCCAGTCCTGGGTTATGGCAATATCCCCCTCCCGGGATAAATTCATAATTTTAACATCCGTTTCCTGGGGGTCATCCCCTACCAGTATATGATTTTCCGAGTTTATATGGTGGTTGAAGCTGGCTACCGTCCAAACGGGCACCGAATATTTTTTCCCCAGCTTAATACAGATTTCCAAAGCCTTTTTGGGACAGGCATCGGCATCTACTAATATTTTCATGGAATTCTCCTGTTATTACATTAAAAATGAACATTTTCCCTAATTATACCAGATTATTTCCCCGAAAGACAGGGTTAAGTTTTATAAAGGAAAAGCCCTTATATTTTTTAGGGATTAAGGGCTAAATTAAAAACACTTTTTTTGGTATACTTAATTAAATGGAATACCTGTTTTGACAGGGGAAGGGGGATTAAGGGATGTTTAAAAAAGCCCTTGTTATTTTAGTCATACTGGGACTGGCCCTAACAGCTGCCTGGCAGCTGGGAGCGGGAGAATACCTCTTGGCCCGGTTTGTTTTTGCTCCCGATAGGGAGATAGCTGAGGAAAAAGCCGGGGAGGGCATTTATTTTGCAGAAGAGATTGAACCCCTAAGATATGAGGTTACCATTGTGGCCCAGGACCTGGAGATTCCCTGGGAAATTGTACCCCTTCCCGACGGACGTCTCCTGGTGACGGAAAGGCCAGGAAGGGTAACTATTCTGGGCCAGGGAAGTATTGCCACCCTTCATGATGTCCGCCACATCGGGGAAGGGGGCCTGATGGGGGCGGAACTGGACCCTGCCTTTGAAGAAAACGGCTTTTTGTATTTATATTATTCCTACCAGGAGGATTCCAAAGTCTTTAACCGGGTTTCCCGCTTTGTCTTTGATGGGGATACCTTGAGGGATGAAAAAATCCTTCTGGAAAAAATCCCGGGAGACCGGTTTCACAACGGGGGAAGAATCCGATTTGGCCCCGATGGCGCCCTCTACATTACCACGGGCGATGCTTCAAAGCCTGATTTGGCCCAGGACCTGGACTCTTTGGCAGGAAAGATCCTTCGCCTCAACCCCGATGGAACCATCCCCCAGGACAATCCCTTTCCCGACAGTCCCGTATACTCCTATGGCCACCGGAACCCCCAGGGGATAGCCTGGGACCAGGAGAAGGAACGCCTTTACTCCAGCGAACACGGTCCTGTCAGGCAGGATAAGGTAAACCTGATTCTTCCCGGGAAGAATTATGGCTGGCCCCTGGTGGAGTGCGGGGAGGGGGAAACGGAATTCGAAGATCCCCTTATCTGCTATACGGAATTTACCCTGGCTCCTTCGGGGATGGACTTTTACCCCGGGGAGGGGGATTACCAGGACCAGCTTTTTATAGCAGGCCTAAGGGGGAACATGGTAATGCGCATATCCCTGGATGAGGAGGGTATTCCCCTGGAAGAGGAACCCATCTTGACCGATTGGGGAAGGCTCCGTACAGTGCGCTATCAACAGGGGGTTTTCTATGTGGCCACCAATGACCGGGACGGCCGGGAGTCCTCTGGGGAGACATCGGACTTGATTCTAAAAGTGGAGTTTAAGGATTAAAACCTCTTTATTATCTTCTATCTCCAGGAGAAAGGATTTGATAATTGATGAAAATAATATTTTTCGGGGCCACGGGGGATATGGGAAAAAGGGCAGTGAAGGAGCTTTGTTCCTTTTCCGAGATCCAGGAGATCACCGTGGTTGCTCGAAATCAGGAAAGATATGAAACATTACTGGAAAACATAGGGGAGGGCAGGGAAAAGTTAAATCTTTTAGAAGGAGATATTAACCGTTATGATGATCTGGCCCCAATTATAAAGGGGCATGACCTGGTGGCCAATACGGCAGGTCCCTTTTATAAGTATGAAGCCAGGCTGGCGAAAGGGGCAGCAGAGGCGGGAGCTAACTATGTGAGTATCTGTGATGA
>SKLX01000018.1 GCA_007121375.1 Bacillota bacterium
AAAGTAAATTTAATGGCTACAATTAAAAGCACCCATTTTAAAAAGGGTGCTTTTATATTGCATTCATTAAATTATTTTAGGCTATTTTAAGTTATCTCGGCTCTACTATTAGCTTTATAGCCGTACGTTCTTCACCGTCAATATCAATATCAGTAAAAGCTGGTATACATATCAGGTCAATACCACTGGGAGCTACGAACCCTCTTGCTATCGCTACTGCCTTAACGGCCTGGTTAAGTGCACCAGCGCCTATAGCCTGAATTTCAGCGGCGCCGCGCTCTCTTAGAACTCCTGCTAAAGCTCCGGCAACTGAGTTTGGATTAGACTTTGCTGAAACTTTTAATACTTCCATTAAATAAGTACCTCCTTAATTTTAAGAAATTTAGAATAACCACCTTTTCTCATTTACTAAAATCTATTCTATATCGAAAACATAATTCCTGCATTATTGTTTATTTTTTGTTAGATATTTCAAATTTCATGATAATCAACCAGGCGAAAAATATTTACTGCTGTGCCTTTAGAAGGGTCTATTTCCACAACTACCCCGTTAAACTGACAACTGGATTCCTGTAAAAATTCAAATTTTGTAGGCAGTTGTGTTAAAAACATTTTAATTATTGATTCTTTTTTTACTCCAATTACCCCGTTAACAGGACCTGTCATTCCTACATCACAAATAAACGCTGTTCCTTTGGGAAGAATCCTTTCATCAGCTGTCTGCACGTGGGTGTGAGTCCCTAAAACAGCGCTAACTTTTCCATCCAAAAACCAGCCTAAAGCAATTTTTTCAGAAGTTGCCTCTGCATGAAAATCAATGATTATATTAGAAGTAGTTTTCCTTAACTCCTGAACCACTTTTTCTAAAGTTCGAAAAGGACAATCTAAGGAAGAAATAAAAACTTTGCCCATTACATTAACAATTCCTACAGGCACTTCTTTTACCCATAAAACTTTATAACCTATTCCAGGGGTATCGGGAGGGTAATTGACAGGTCTTAAAATTCTATCTTCCTGGTCAATAAACTCCATTATTTCTTTATTATCCCATACATGGTTGCCTGATGTTAAAATATCTACTCCATAGGAAAAAAGATCATCAGCAACTTTCCTGGTAACACCCTTTCCTCCTGCTGCATTTTCACCATTAGCTATAACCAGGTCTATTTCATAGTTCTCCCTGATTTTTTCTAAAAGATCCCGCAGGCAGTCTCTACCAGTCCTGCCTACTACATCGCCTATCATTAATATCCTCACTTAAACCCTCCTGGTTAGATACATAATTTCCTTTGACAGTATTACACTTTTTTTACTTGTCAAACACAAATACCTTTCCTCCCTGGCGAAAGGCAAATATATTTTCTTGCTTGGAGGAGGAATAATTTATGGTAAGACTTTTAATAAACTCTTCATATCTAATTAAATCCTCTTTAAATTCATTTAAGTTTTCAGTTTTCTCGCTTATTATGTATTGGAAAAAATAATCCCTTACCACTGAATTAACAATTTGTATTTCCTCCATAGATATTGTCTTGATTTCCCTTACAATTTCTAAAAGGGTAAGGCCATTAAAATTTGTTTTTGTCACCTGGGTATGGGCAGGATTTTTGGAAAAAACATCTTCGAATGCTTCTACATTATTCATTAAGGTTTCCTTAAAAACTTTAAAGGTTTTATCATCAAGCTCCCGGTTCAACATATATGAAAATTTGAATTTATGCTCATTAATATTAAAATTTAAGGCAAATATTTCAGGGATATGTATTAATACTGATACCAGCCAGTTTACACTTAATGAATCCCGCCCCTTATCCTTTCCCTTAACCTCCATAACAGCACACCACATCCTTACTTTTCTCATCTACTAACAGTTATAAATTCCATGAAAATTGATCAATTCCTGCACAAATAAAAAAAAAGAGGGCCCCAAATTGAGGCACCTCAGGATTTATTTAGCATAATCAACAGCTCTGGTTTCTCTTATTACCATCACCTTAACCTGGCCAGGATACTCAAGTTCATCCTCTATTTTACTAACGATATCTCTGGCTACTTTAGCCGTCATATTATCATCTATTTTTTCAGGCCTGACCATAATTCTTATTTCCCTGCCCGCTTGAATGGCAAAGGCTTTTTCAACACCTTCAAAGGAATCAGCAATTTCTTCTAATTTTTCCAGTCGTTTAATGTAGGCCTCCAGGGTTTCCCTGCGGGCACCCGGGCGAGATGCAGATATAGCATCAGATGCTTGGATTAGAGCAGCTTCCAAGGTTTTATACTCTTCATCACCATGATGAGCAGCAATACCATTTATTACCTCGGGAGACTCCTTATATTTCTTGGCAAGTTCTGCCCCAATAACAACATGGGGACCTTCTACTTCATGATCTACCGCTTTGCCGATATCATGGAGCAACCCAGATCGTTTTGCCATTTTTACATCCAGCCCAAGTTCCGAGGCCATAACTCCTGCCAGATGAGAAACCTCTATGGAATGTTTTAAGACATTTTGACCATAACTGGTTCTGAATTTTAACCTACCTAACAGCTTGACCAATTCCGGGTGAATCCCATGAACACCTGTTTCAAAGGTGGCCTGCTCTCCCTGCTCCCTTATCTCTACTTCGATTTCTTGCTGAGCCTTACTGACCATTTCCTCAATTCTAGCAGGATGTATCCGACCATCGGATACAAGTTTTTCCAGGGCTATTTTAGCCACTTCCCGTCGTATGGGATCAAAACCTGAAAGAATAACTGCTTCAGGGGTATCATCAATGATCAAATCTATACCCGTTAAAGTTTCCAGGGTTCTGATATTTCGTCCTTCTCTTCCAATAATTCTTCCCTTCATCTCATCATTTGGTAACGATACTACCGAAACGGTGGACTCAGCAGCATGATCTGCTGCACATTTTTGAATAGCTATGGAAATAATCTCCCGAGCCTTCTTATCTCCTTCTTCCTTGGCCCTGGCTTCCATTTCCTTAATCATTACCGCCATATCATGTTTTATATCCTCTTTAACCCTGGACAATAAAATTTCTTTAGCCTCTTCAGAAGTTATTCCTGATAACTTTTCCAGTTCTTGTATTTGTTTAGTCAGTAAATTATTAAGTTCTCCCTTTTTGTTCTCGATTTCATCTTCTTTTTCTTTTATTTCTTCTTCTTTCTTTTCGAAAAAGGAAGCTTTTTTATCAAGGGATTCTTCCTTTTGCATCAAACGTTTTTCCAAACGGTTTAATTCATTCCTCCGGTCCTTGATCTCCTTTTCCTGCTCTGTTCGTTGTTTATGAATTTCTTCTTTTGATTCCAGGATAGCTTCTCGTTTAGCAGATTGAGCCTGCTTTTTAGCTTCTTCAATTATCTTGGCTGCAGCGTCTTCCGCAGATGCAATCTTGGCCTCTGCAATATACTTCCTGATTAAATAACCCATAAATAGGGAAATTAAAACAACAGCAATTATAATTACCACAAATAGCCATAATTCTATTATAATTAATATCACCCCCTATAGCTTTAGTAACAAAAAAAAAGCCGTGCAGGAAACGGCTTCAAGAAAGAAATAGGCTTTTATTAACACCAAAATATTAATAACAGCTGGATATGCAGGCAAAAAACTCCTGTATCACAGAAAAGTCAATTTTGGGTTTTATAAGATATATATAAAGCCTATTTTAACCTCAGGCATAAGAGGCACAAATACCTATCAGTATATTTCTCCTTAAAGCATATTCCTACGAAATCCAGTATTACCAGGAAACCCTTGGATAAAACTATTCTAATATATTCCTTGATAATTGTATCCTTTTTTTCTTGACATGTCAAGGAACTTACATGGCAGCCAAAAGGGCATTCGGGGGCTATGCTTTCGTATTAATTTTCATCCTTTTCAGGGGGATTTATCTCCTCATTTTCAGCCGTTAATCTACCCAGGGGCAGGCCAAAAACTTCTCTAATTTTTCTCTCCAATTTATCTGCTATTTCAGGATTTTCCTTTAAAAATTCCCGGGTATTTTCCCTTCCTTGTCCAAGTTTTTCATCACCATAAGAATACCATGCTCCACTTTTATTTATTAAGTCTATATCCAATCCTGAATCAATAATAGATCCTTCCCTGGATATACCCTCCCCATAAATAATATCAAAATCGGCCTGTCTAAAAGGCGGAGCTACTTTGTTTTTTACCACCTTAGTCCTGGTTCGGTTACCAATCATTTCATTTCCCTGTTTAAGGGTTTCCGTCCTTCGAACATCAAGTCGAAGGGAAGAATAAAATTTTAGAGCCCTGCCCCCAGGAGTTGTTTCAGGGTTACCAAAAAATACTC
Source organism: Bacillota bacterium (assembly GCA_007121375.1). Classification (GTDB taxonomy): domain Bacteria; phylum Bacillota; class Dethiobacteria; order SKNC01; family SKNC01; genus SKLX01. The sequence continues at coordinate 4,326 of SKLX01000018.1, forward strand.
CCACTTTTTCCCTTAGCTGATTTATAAATATAGCTGTTGTCCTGGATTTATTAATTACCCCTGAAAGCTTTCTCAAAGCCTGGGACATCAAACGAGCCTGAAGACCTACATGAGCATCTCCCATTTCTCCTTCCAGCTCTACCCGGGGCACCAGGGCAGCAACGGAATCAATTACCACTACATCTATAGCCCCACTCCTCACCAGGGTCTCGGCAATTTCCAAACCCTGCTCGGCGGTATCAGGCTGAGATATAAATAAATTATCAATATCCACTCCCAACCTTTGGGCGTAATTGGGATCCAAAGCATTTTCTGCATCAATGAAAGCTGCATACCCGCCCATCTTCTGGGCTTGGGCTACTATATGCAGGGCTACAGTAGTCTTTCCAGAAGACTCAGGTCCATAAATCTCTACAACCCTCCCCCGGGGCATTCCTCCTACTCCCAGGGCTATATCAAGGGGAAGGCAGCCTGTAGGAATAACCTCTACATTAAGCTTGGCTGCCGATTCCCCCAGCTTCATGATTGATCCTTTACCAAATTGCTTTTCAATTTGATGCAATGCCATTTCTAAAGCTTTCCCTTTATCCATAGTTTCAACCTCCCTGATACTTTAGTTAGGAACAAGTGTTCCTAAATTAAGATTCTGCAAAGAATGGGTAAATTCCTGCATATTTTGAAAATATTTCTTTATTTATTTTTTATAAGCTAAAATTTTTTAATACTTTATATTGGGGGCCTTTTGGAGTCAAGGTACTTTTAATTAGATGTATTTGATTTATTTCCATAGTGCCTACCAGGATATTTTGTTTATCTTTTAATATTTCCATAGTATCCTCTAAATTCTTTTGAGAACGAACCCTTCCCAGGGTAAGATGGGGAGAAAACCGGTTACTTTTTAGTTCCTTTTCCTCCAGTAAAGAAGCCTGTACTAGAGAAGATGAAATTGACTTTGAAAGGGCTGACAATTTTTCCTTTCCTTCTCTAACTCCCATCCACAGTACCCGGGGCCGTTTTAAATTAGGGAAAGCCCCCAATCCCTGAAATGTAACCTTAAATGGAGAAAAATCAGAAACTCCCCTCTCCAGAGCCTGGTAATAAAGGGGCAGGTTGTCCTCAGGAATGTCACCTAAAAACTTCAGTGTTAAATGTAAATTGTTAGTTTCAACCCATTTCACCCGGGAATCCCCCCGGCTTAGAGTCCTTTGGAGACTGGCTGCCATCTCTCTGATCCTTTCATCTATTTTTACAGCAATAAAAGCTCTAATTTCTGCCATTGAAAAACCTCCCCAATTTCTTTAATCAACATTTACATTAAAAACTTTTCGTTCCAGAGTAAAACCCCTTTGAAGTTGGAAAACTTTAATTATATCGGCGGCTGTCAAAACAGGCTCTTCTTTTTCCTCTGTTAAAAAGTGAAGAAGCACAACACTGTAAGGGACCTCCTGGCGAACCTGCAGGCCTCTTATTCCTGCAGCCCCGGCAGTCCCAGCATCTACAATAACCGATCCCTTTTCCTCCCTTATATCAAAGGAATGGGTGTGGCCATGGAGTAAAAGGGGAACTTCCCCAACAATTTTCTTGACCAGTCCAGGATGGTGGGCAGCTGCAATATGAACTTTTTCCCCGGTATTTACTATTTCTTTCAACCTGGTAGCGTTATATTCTAAAACCTTTTGACTCGCTACCGCCATTTCCTTGGAATCAGAAGATGGGTCTGCTATCCCGGCAATATTTAACCCAAATATATTCACCTTACCTTCCTCCAGCACCATAACCTGATCAATCTCTGACATGCGAGATACTACTTCTGGAGAGTCATGGTTTCCGGGAACAAAAACATAGGGAACTTCAAAGGTAGCCACCATGGCAATTAACTCAGTTTCCAGGGGGGTGCCAAAATCTGTTATGTCTCCTGTATCTATAACCAGATCCACTTGAAAGGTATCTATTACCTGATTAACAAATTTTATGCCGGCAGGATTATTATGAATATCTGAAACATGAAGAACCCTCAAATCCCCTTCTTGAACACCAAATAGTTCTATCCCTTCAATTTTTTCAAAAACCCGGGATATGTTTTCTGCCATTACTTCCATCTGTTGACCCAGGGTATCAACCTTTATCAAGCTTTCTTCAATAAGACTTACCATCCAGGGGGCAGCAGTAAGCACCCCTTCAAACTCAGGAGTGGAAAAAGCATGGTAGTCATATGTAAAAAAAGCCATAAAGATTAAAATAATTAAAAGAATTAGCCCGGCCGAGCCTCCTCCCAAAACTTTATACAAATCCCTTTCACCCATTAAATAAATGCCCGCGGCGCCTCCTACAAAACCCAGCAGAAGAATTCGTATAAAAAAATAATATAAAAAAGATCTGAGGTCTTTTTCCAGTTGAAGAACAAAATCTTCTTCTCCCAGCTGGACTATCATTTCCTGCATAAGATCTAAATTAATGTTTTCTAAAGTAATTTGAAATTTTAACGGAGGAAGGTGAGTATCAGCCCTTACCGTTCCAAAGGGTGGAATAATTAATTCTGTAGTTCCACTGCTAAATAAGGATAAATCCCATTTAAGTTCCAAAGCACTTAAGGGAACGGATACACTGCCGAAAAAACTAATAAGGAAGACCATTCCTAATAAGGCAGCAATGCTTAGTTTAATATAATCCCTTCGACTCAAGCTTCATCACCTTTTAAATTATTTTAAGTGACCCTCCAGGTACAGCCGGAGTAAGTTTAAGGCAGAAACCGCTGCCTGTTCCTTAACACTTCTCCTGCTTCCCCAAAAATTAAATTTCCGGCAAAAAGTGCCCTGGGGAGTGCCCAGTCCAATATAAACCAGCCCTGCCGGTTCATCAGGATCATCACTGGGTCCCGCATACCCGGTAGTAGACAGGCTAAAGTGGGAAGAAGAAGAAGATCTAATGTTTTCAACCATGGCCCGGGCAGTTTCTTCACTAACAGCACCTACTGAGCTTAAAACTTCCTGGGGTACATGCAATAACTCCATTTTGGCCTCATTGCTGTAACATACTATTCCCTGCAAAAAATAATTAGAACTACCGGAAATATCAGTAAGTTTATCGGCTAAAAGGCCTCCGGTACAGGATTCGGCGGTGGAAACAGTATAATTGCCCTCAAATAAAAGGCGGGCAACTACTCCTTCCAGGGTCTCTTCGTTAACTCCGTACAGGCAGGATCCAATCTTTTCTTTAACTTTCCCCTCCCAATCCTTTAAAATACTGTCCACATCATCTTTATTCATTCCTTTAACGGTTATATAAATATGAGTTTCAGTAGATTGGGCCATAAGCACCACCCGGGGATTTCCTTCAACCTCTATTAAATCCCTAATTCTATCCTCCAGGGTGGCCTCTCCAAGGCCTATTACTTTTAAAACAAGGGTCTTAATGACATTCCAGGGACTTTTGCCTTTTAAGTAAGGTAAAACTGAATCTTCCACCATAGGTTTTACCTCCTCAGGAGGTCCTGGCAATAATATAATAAGTTTTTCTTCCTTCTCTATTATTATACCCGGGGCTGTGCCATTGTTATTTGGAATAAGTTTACAGCCTTCGGGAATTAAGGCCTGTTTTTTTCTTTTTTCATCCAGCTCAATTCCTACCTTACTATAAATAGCTTCCAACTGCTCCTCCCAGAAACTGTTTTTTTCCAGGGGCAGTTCCAGCTGAGAGGCTACTACCTCTCTGGTAAGGTCATCTAGCGTAGCCCCTAATCCTCCTGTAAATATTATTAATTGCCCTCTTTTACAAGCTTCTTGAAAGGCTTCCCTTATATTTTGTCCTTGATCTCCCACTACTCTATGACCTAATAATTCAAACCCTATGGAAGCTAACCTTTCTGATAGAAAACGAGCATTTTCGTTTAAAATGCTTCCTAAAAGCACCTCATTACCCACATTAATTATTTCAGTCTTCACCCTTAGTTCCTCCTATACCCCAAATTCTATCAGGTAAATTGTAACCCTTTTATAAGGTTTATGCAAACAAATAAAAAGCAGCTTATCAGCTGCTAATTTTAACTCTTTTTTTATATTTCTGAAGGGTTTGTCTGAATTTTTCTCCAGATATTTTTTCCCGGGCGATAAGGTGCTGGGCAACTTCTATAATAAACTTTTTATAACAACCTATTATCTCCTTTACCCTGGCTTCTTCTTTTTCTATTGTCTTTGTTATTACTTCATGCAAAATATCTGGAGGAATATCATTCAAACTAACTACTCCCAGGGGTGACAACCCGGAGCTAATTAGTTTTTTAGACAAATCAATTATCTGTTGAAAATCTGAAGAGGAACCTGTACTCTTGCTTCCCAGAATTTCTTCCTCTGCCACAGATCCTCCAAGAAGAATGCATATCTGTCCCTCCAGGTAATCCCTGGTGTAAAGATGAAACTCTCTATCAGGGGATTGTCTCATATAGCCTAAGGCTTTACCCCGGGAAGAAGTGGTAACACTGGAAACTGAGCCGGGGCGGACAAACTCACTTATAATAGCATGTCCCGTTTCATGTACAGCAATCCTCCATATTTCTTCCTTATCGGGCTTCCTGTCCATTTTTTCGCCCATCATAACTTTGTCCACTGCTTCCAAAAAATCCTTTTGCTTAATTAATTCTCTTTTTTCCCTCATAGCTAATATGGCTGCTTCATTTGCTACATTTTCCAGGTGAGCCCCGGAAAAACCAAAGGTTTCTCGGGCCACAACCTTTATATCTACATCTGCATCAAGGGGCTTGTTCCGGATATGCAAATTCAAAATTTGTTCCCGTCCTTCCAGGTCAGGAAGATCTATATTCACTATCCGGTCAAAACGACCAGGTCTGACCAGGGCAGGGTCAAGAAGTTCAGAACGGTTGGTAGCTCCGACCACAAGGACCTTGATTTCCTCATGATAATTGATGCCATCCATCTCTACCAGCAGCTGGTTTAAGGTCTGATCATATTCCAGGTGGCTCCCATGGGTGCCTCTTTTTCCTCCCAGTATCTCTATCTCATCAATAAAAATGATGGCACTATTTTTGTTTTCCTTTTTAGCTTTATCTCGTGCCTGATTAAAAATCTGCCTTACCCTTTGGGCACCAACACCGGCATAGACCTCAATAAATTCACTTCCCGAGGCCGTCAAAAAGACAGAACCGGTATAACTGGCAGCAGCCTTGGCCAGCAAGGTCTTGCCTGTTCCAGGTGGACCTACCAGAAGAATACCCTTTAAAGGCCTTATTCCCATTTCCATAACATGATGGGGATTGCAAATAAATTCTAAAGCCTCCAAAAGTTCTTTTTTCGCTGAGGCATGGCCACCAATTCCCTCAAAGTTAATCCTTTCTACTTTTTTATTCGAATTATCTGTCATGCTGAAATTCTTGTTTAAGCCTTTAGATCCTATCAGATAATAAAGTACAAAGCCAAGGCCAACCATAAAGAACCAGGGCATCACATTATACCCTTGTTGTATCAATATTACTATAAGGGCTGCCCCCAGTCCCAAGGCTGTTTCTTTAATCATTTAATATCACTCTCCCCGTTACTGGTTATAATTTTACATGGTACCCGGGGCAGTTTTTCGTATAAAAAATTGTTCCCGCTCTTAAGCTGAAAGTATATTGCTTTTTCTTCTACAATAAAACTATAGTGGTCTATTTGATACTGTCCAAGAATTTCTTCAATTGCCCGGGACATTTCAGTATAATTACCCTTTACCAGGGCCTCTTGAAGAGAATAATGCACTCGGTAATATACTTCTTCAAGAAAATCATTCCTGTTATCCTTAAATTCAATTTCAAATTCCCTATCTCCTAAAATCCTTGTTACATCTTTTCCAATATTACTTTCTGCATATTGGAGGTTGTTAACATAATCTAATTCAACATCAATAATTATCATGTCTCCTTCCTGATTCAATTGAGCCTCTTTAACTTTTTCATTCTGATGGATCAATTCAGAAAGGAGTTCATCTGTTGCCTGTTTTTGATTATAGTATTGAAAACCATAAAAAAAACTTAACACCAGGCAAAAAGATATCAATACTACAATCCATTTTATTTTGGTCAACATAGCCAAAACCCCTTTTGAAACCTTTAAAATGCAATTCCCAAAACAATGCCAGTTTACATAATTAATTATAGCACAGGGCGAAATAACCGAACAGTAGTAATTATAACCAGGAAATTTACATAATAAAAAAAGCGCGGATTTACTCCGCGCTTCCTGGAAAGTAACTTATCCCAGTTTTTCACCTAATTTTACATCTACTTTCTCTAAAAACTCTTTTCCGGAGATCTTTCCTTCTCCGGGCATCTGTACCCGGGTTATCAGCAAAGAACCATCAACGGCAGCAACCTTAAATCCTTCTTCTTCAACAATACCTACGACTTCTCCTGGAGCAGACTCCTCTACCAGTCCCTCCAGGCGGCTCTCCCAGATTTTAATTTTTTCTCCCCTGAAAAGGGTATGTGCCCCTGGAGAAGGGCTGGATCCCCTGATTAGATTATATATTTCCCGGGCTGGTTTTTCCCAGTTAATTTCAACATCCTCCTCCCTTATATTTGGTTGATAAGAAGCCTTCTCCTCATCCTGTTTAATTCTTTCTTCTTTTCCTTCCCTAATTAATGCCACGGCTTCCTTAATCAATCTCACTCCCAGGGGATATAATTTATTAAAGTAAAGGGACCCTACCGAATCATCTTCTTCGATGGCTACCTTTTCTTGTAAAACAATATCACCTGTATCTACTCCCTCATCTATGTAATGTATGGTTACCCCCGTTTCTTTTTCCCCATTGATAACTGCCCAGTTAATAGCGGTACCTCCCCGATACTTGGGAAGCAGGGAAGGATGAAAGTTTATGCCGCCTTTTGTGGCTATATTGATTACCTCCAGGGGCATAAAATCCGTTACAAAAGCCAATACAAATAAGTCAGGTTTCAAATCTTCAACCCAGGGTACCACCGAAGGATCCTTGAGGCGATGGGGAGATTTTCCTTCCGGTTGCAGGATGGGTATATTGTTTTCTAAAGCCAGATCCTTTACTGGATTAGGTCTTTTTCCTTTGGGATCATCGGGAACGGTAATTATTCCTATTACTTTTTCTCCTTGTTCCAGTAAAGCCTCCAGGCAATCCTTTCCAAAGGGTCCCTGGCCCACCACAATAATTCTCATATATTATTACCTCCCAATTTTTTCTTTACCTGTTTTTTTTAATTATATTTTAAATTGAATGAAAATTCAATTTATATTATCCATAATTCCTCTTCTCCCTCCAAATCATAAGAATAAGACCTGGTAATACGGGCTTTAACCATCTCTCCTGGAATAAGCTGTCGAGAACTGTTTAAATAAACTACACCATCTACCTCCGGGGCCTGCCCATAAAAACGTCCATGAAATAATCCAGGACTTACCTGGCCTTCAACCAGCACATCCAGGGATTTATCTATATATGACTTGTTTTTCTTCAAAG